>CAKZVN010000356.1 GCA_937922105.1 uncultured Litorilinea sp. | reverse complement strand
GAGATTGCACTGACCTATATCTACGGCATCGGGCGCACCACCAGCCTCTCGATCTTGGAGGCGACCCAGATTGACCCCAACCTGCGGGTGCGCGATCTGGACGAGAGCCAACTGACCCGCCTGCGCGAATACATTGACCGCAACTACCAGGTCGAGGGTGATTTGCGCCGCGAGGTCAACATGAACATCAAGCGGCTGATGGAAATTGGCTGCTACCGCGGTCTACGCCATCGCCGCAACTTGCCGGTGCGCGGTCAGCGCACACGCACCAATGCGCGCACCCGCCGCGGGACACGGCGCACGGTTGCCGGCAAGAAGCGCGCCCGCAAGTAAGTTGCGGCAGGGATCGGCCTCGGTTGCCGGTCCGGTGTCGGCGAGAAATCTGCGCTGCCGTCACCCGGCAGCGTTTTCATCGGCGCGTGCAACTGTACACCCATCTGCCATGCGCGGCAGAGCGCCGATTCAGTGGTCCATGGTACGGACAGCCCCGGTCGGGTGGGCTGCCGGTTGGGAGAGAGCAACGTAGGTAGGCTGTCGCAAAGGCGAACTAGGCAAAAGAAGGAGGTCCTGTGGCTCGACCGCAACGCCGCCGCGACCGGCGGACAGTCCGTCGTGAGCGCAAGAATGTCCCGCATGGGCAAGTGCATATCCATGCGTCGTTCAACAACACCATCATTACGATTACGGATTTGCAGGGCAACACCTTGTGTTGGGCCAGCAGCGGCACTGCGGGCTTCAAGGGCAGCCGCAAGTCCACGCCTTTTGCCGCACAGTTGGCGGCGCAGAATGCCGCGGGCACGGCGCGCAGCGAGTTCAACGTGCGCGAGGTGGATGTGTTCGTCAAGGGGCCTGGTCCCGGTCGCGAAAGCTCGATTCGCTCCATCCAGGCCGCGGGCTTGACGGTGGTTTCGATTACCGATATTACGCCCATTCCGCACAACGGTTGCCGCCCGCCCAAGAAGCGCCGCGTCTAGCGCAGGGCAAGGGCAATCGGGTTGCCGGCGGCGCGGGCTGCGCCGGGCCGGTATGAGGGCACAAACAGAGGCGAAAAGCGCTTAGCTGGAGGAAAGATGGCGAATTATACAGATGCGGTGTGTCGCTTGTGCCGCCGGGAAGGTCAGAAGCTCTTCTTAAAAGGTGAGCGCTGCCTCAGCCCGAAGTGCGCAATCGAGCGCCGCAACTACCCGCCGGGCGATCATGGTAAGAAGACCACGTTCCGGCGCAAGATCTCGGACTTTGGGATGCAGCTGCGCGAGAAGCAGAAGGCGCGGCGCATTTACGGCGTGATGGAGCGGCAGTTCCGTCGCTATTTCCGCGACGCCTCACGGCGCAAGGGCATGACCGGTGCCACCCTCCTCTCCATGTTGGAGAGCCGGTTGGATAACGTGGTCTATCGCTTGGGCTTCGCCGACAGCCGCTCGCAGGCGCGGCAATTGGTGCGCCACGGGCATTTCGAGGTGAACGGGCGCAAGACCAACGTGCCGTCCTATTTGGTGGAAGTCGGCGACGTCGTGACGGTGCGCGCGTCCAGCCGGGACAAGGCGTACTTCAAGGACCGCGCCCAACTCATGCAAAGCGGCAAGACACCGGCTTGGCTGGCGGTGAACCTGCCGATGATGAGCGGCACTGTACAAGCAGCGCCCAGCCGGGAAGATATTGAAATCCCGCTCAACGAGCAGCTCATCGTCGAGTATTACAGCCGCTAATTCTGTGGCTGCGCTTATGCAGCCCAGGCGAGGTGGGTGTGGTGTGACTCGGTACCACCTGCTCGCCGCGGCGCCGGAAGCCGCCGCGGCGTGGTCACCCAGTAGGAGGGGCGCCTTTGTTAAACATGGTTTTACCCAAAATTGAAATTGAGGCCAGCTCGCGCAATTACGGTCATTTCGTGATCAGCCCGCTGGAGAGCGGCTACGGCATTACCCTGGGCAATGCGCTGCGCCGTGTGCTTTTGACCAGCTTGCCCGGCGCAGCGGTCACTTCCATCCGGCTCACCGGCGTTCATCATGAGTTCACAGCCATTCCCCATGTGCGGGAAGACATGACCCGGCTCATTCTGAACGTCAAGCAGATTCGCATGATCTGCCGCACGGAAGACCCGGTGCGCATCTATGTGGAGGTCAAGCACGAAGGTCCCGTCACCGCCGGCGACTTGATCTGCCCGCCGGAGGTCGAGATTGTCAACCCGGACCAGTACTTGCTCACCGCCGATTCCAACGACGTAGACCTGGACATCGAAATGGTGGTGGGCGTGGGCCGCGGCTATAGCCCGGCAGAGGAGCGTCCCCGCTTGCCTTTGGGCGAGATCCCGGTGGACGCCATCTACAGCCCGATCAAGAAGGCTGCTTACCGGGTCGAGCGTACGCGTATCGGTCAACAGACCGACTATGACCGACTGAATCTGGAAATCTGGACCGACGGCACCATTTCACCCGAAGAAGCCATGCGCACCGCCGCCGGTATTCTGGTGGAGCATCTGACGCTTCTCGCCGGCGCCAAGCCCACGGAAGTGGAGCAGCCGGAAAGCACCGACGAGGGCATCCCGCCGCGTATTTACGATGCGCCCATCGAGGAACTGGAATTGACCGTGCGCGCTTACAACTGTCTCAAGCGTGCAGGCATCACCAAAGTGGGCGAAATTCTGCGCCGTATGGAAAAGGGCGAGGATGAGATGCTTGCCATCCGCAACTTCGGTAAGAAGTCGCTGGATGAGCTGGTGGAAAAGCTGCGTGAGAAGGGCTATCTCAACGTCTCCGGCGTGGACTTGAGCGCCTTCTTCGGCAACGGCAGCAGCTATGCGTCCGGCGCGAGCGACGACGAGTTTGCCGAGGAAGAGGCCGAGGACGAAGCGGACCGGGCCGCCTAGAGTACGTCTGCAAAGCCGGTGCGTTGGTGTCATACTGGGTCTCAATGCCCCGTTGGGGCATCAACGGGCCTAGAAACTCCCAAGTTTCTGGGCAGGTGCAGCGAGGCATCTACCTTCGGTAGTGTGTCGGGATTCTTCGTCGCTGCGCTCCTCAGAATGACGG
>CAKZVN010000355.1 GCA_937922105.1 uncultured Litorilinea sp. | reverse complement strand
GTCTCGACGATGGGCAGCGCAGTCAACGTGCCGCCGCCATACTCGGGGCGCAGCGCGGTGGCTCGCTCCAACAGCCGCGAGTGCAGGTAGAAAATGTCGCCGGGGAAGGCTTCCCGACCGGGCGGGCGACGCAGCAACAGCGACAATTCGCGATAGGCCCAGGCATGGCGCGTCAAGTCGTCATAGACAATGAGCACGTCGCGGCCCTGTTCCATAAAGCTTTCGGCAATCGTCGTCGCGGCATAGGGCGCAATGAACTGGAGACCAGGCGGCTCCTCGCCCGCGGCAACCACGATGGCGCAATAGTCCAGCGCGTCGTGGGCGGTCAGATCGGCAATCAACTTGGCGACGCCGGAGCTGCGCTGTCCGATGGCGCAATAGACGCAGATCACGTCCTTGCCGCGCTGGTTGAGGATGGTGTCCAGCGCGATGGCGGTCTTGCCGGTTTGGCGGTCGCCCAGGATCAACTCGCGTTGACCGCGACCGATGGGAATGGTGGCGTCAATGACTTTGATGCCCGTCTGCAGGGGAACCGAGACCGGCACGCGGTGCATGATGGGGGGCGCGGGGCGCTCGATGGGGCGGCGCTGGGTGAAGCGCACCGGGCCGCGATGGTCCAGCGGCCTGCCCAGGGGGTCAATCACCCGCCCCAACACACCGTCGCCCACGCCCACATCCAGCACACGACCGGTGCGGTGGACCTCTTGCCCGGCCTTCAGACCGCTGCTGCTGCCCAAGAGGATGACGCCCACCTCATCGGCGTCCAGATTAAAGACCATCCCCATGACATCGCCGGGGAAGCGCACCAGCTCCTCGGACTTGGCGCCTGGCAGACCGTCCACCAGCGCAATCCCGTGACCGATCTGCTTGATTGTCCCGATCTGGCGTACCGTAGGGGTGGGCGCGCGCCCGTCCAGCGCCTGTTCCACAGCCGCCAGCGTGCCTTCGAGGGTGGCGACCAGCCCGGCGGAGGTTTCATCCGGCATGGCTCTGCTCCGGGGTTGTCGTCTCGACGCGCAGCGCAGGCGCGGGGAGCAGCGCGCCGTTGCGCCGCCCGTTCTCGATCTCGCCCTCCAAGTGTTCCAGAATATCGCGCTCCAGCGCGGCCAAGTAATCCGCCATGGTCCAAGCGATCTTGTGGTCCTGGGTGCTGATCTCGACGCCGCACAAGAGCGCAGGGTCTTGCTCATACGTCAGCTTGTTCGGTTTGTCCAGCCCGGCGAAGAGCGCGTCTTCCAGCGCGCGGCGCGCGGCGTCGTCCAGGGGGAAGGCGCTGCGCACGAAGATGGGACGCGTGCCCTTGCGCGCCGAAGCCACCAGCCGCGCGCGTTCATCTGCCTCCAGCGCGGCCAAACGACGCACAAAGAGCGCCACCGCGCGTGCCTCCAACTCGGCGTCTGCCAAGTCCGCCAGGGCCTGGCGGCTGATCGCGCAGAGTTGGCTGCCCAAGCGGCGACGCAGCTCGCGCAGAAAGGCTTCCCGCTCGGCCTGGAGTCCGCGATACCACCCGGCACGCGCCTCGTCTAATTCCCGTCGCGCCTGGGCGACTAGTTCCTTGCGCCGTTCTTCGGCCTCTTGCCGCGCCGCGGCCAATACCTGGTCACGGCTCTCTTCCAGTTGGGCTTGCAAGCGGCGCAACTCGGCGGCCTCCTGCTCTGCGACTTGTTTGGCCGCGAGCGCCTCGGCGGACTGCGCGGCAATGCGCGCCTCGCGCGCTTGCATGGCGCGCAGCACCGGCCCATAGAGCAGCCGTCGCAGGAGCCAGACCAAGATCAGGAAATTGACGATCTGGGCGACGACGGTAAACCAATCAATCAGCATGGCGTGAACCTCCGCGGCAATACGCCTGCCCGGTGTGCCGGCGCGCCCCGGTCCTGGTGAGGCGCAGCCGCAACATCCCCGTCCTTATGCCGAGGGGGATGCTTCCCTCCCAGGCTAGGCGGCCTGGCAACTCGGCATGAGGATCGGCAGACACGACTCTAGCCGCCTGCCTGGGCAATGGCGTAGGTCCAAAACGGGTTGACGAAGATCAGGATGATGGAGATGACGAAACAGTAGATGGCGGTGGATTCCACCATCGCCAACCCCACGAACAAAGTGCGCGTGATGGTCCCCGCTTCGTCGGGCTGCTGCGCGATGGCGCTCAGCGCCTGGGCGAGCGCGCGCCCTTCGCCCAGCGCCGGGCCGATGGAGCCGATGGCAATGCAAAGGCCCGCAGAGATGATGGACGCGGCGGCAATCAGGGCGGTACTGTCCATAGCGTTAGCTCTCCTTGCTCGAATGAAGGCCGGTCGTCGCAGGCGCGCCGGCGTGTGTTTCCCCGGGGGCTTCCGCGCTGTCGCTGTGGGCGCGCGTCGCCGACGCGATATAGACCATCGCCAAAATGGCGAAGATATAGGCTTGGATCATGCCGGTGAGCAGCCCAAACGCGGTCATGATCACCGGGAAAAAGAGCGGCGCAATCGAGATCAATACCCCCACGATCATGGTTCCGCTCATGACATTGCCGAACAGACGCACCGCCAGCGCTAGCGTGCGCGACAGCTCGCCGATGATGTTGAAGGGCAACATGAAGACCGACGGCTGCAAGTATTGGCGCAGATAGGCACGCCACCCCTGTTGCGAGATGCCGTAGATGGGCACCGCCACAAAGACACACAACGCCAGCGCCGTGGTGGTGGAAAGCGAGCCGGTGGGCGCTTGGAAGCCCGGCACGATGTTGAGCAGGTTGGACATGGCGATGAAGAGAAAGAGCGTGCCCACAAAGGGCAAAAAGCGGTCGGGCGGTTGCTTGCTCACCTCGCGAATTTGGTCGCGCACCAGCACCACGATGGCTTCCAGCATGTTTTGGCCGCGACCGATGGTGGGCGCGTCGGTCACCTTGCGTGTGATTAGCCACGCGCCGCCCGCCATAATCACCATGATCACCCAGGTGAAGACGATGGTGGCGTTGAGTTTGACCACGCCCCATTGCCAATAGATCAGTTCGTCCGGTCCGATTGCCATGCGGATGACTCTCCTTGCCGTTTCCCCGTCGTTGCGGGGAGGGGCGTCGGCGGGCGAATGCGCCGGATCAGCAGTTGGCGCACAATCAGAAAGCCCACCACCGCGGCAGCGATTCGCCGCCAATCCCCCGCTGCGATCCAGTAGAAGCCCAGCACAGTGACCGCGACGCGTGTGACCAAGCTGCCCAGCGCCAGGAGCATGGGCTGCCGGCTGGTGGGCAAGCGTTGCAACGTCCACCAGAGGCCGCCGAAGAAGAACCAGCCCAGGAGCATCCCGAAGCCCAACGCCCCTGCCAGGCTGCTCAGCTCAGCGGCGGTCACGGCGTTCCTCTTCCTCGATCTGGCGGCGCTCGCGTTCAATCCAGCGCCACGCATTGAGACAGCCCAGCCCCAGCCCCAGAACCAGCAGCATCAGGGTCCACGAATAGCCGCTGGGCCAGAGGCTGTCAATCCAGAGGCCCAGAAGCAGGCCGAGCAGCGTGGGAATCGCCACCGACCAGCCGATCACGCCGAACATGCCTAGCCCGAACCAGATGGAGCTATGGCGTCCGCGTGCCTTGATCTTGCGTAATTCCTTGATGCCGATGCGCCGCCCCAAGTGACCGCGGTCCGCGGGCGAGGAATTGTCCGGCGTTTGGGGCGGGTCGGGCAAGCGCTCAGCCACGGTAGTTCTTTTCCATTTCCACAAAGCGACGGATAAAGTCGGCTTCCAGGCGCACCACCGCGGAGCGCGTCTGGCGCTCGCGTTCGTCCAGCGCGTTAAAGTGCGCTTCGATGGCTGCGCGCAGTTCGCCCAGGTCCGGGCCGATCACCGCGTGGCGCGTCGAGACCAGCACCTCGGCCCCAGCCTTGACCAGCACACCCTCGTCCACCGCCAGAAACTCTTCTTCACCGGTCGTGGCATCCACAAAGGCCAAAATACCGGGAGCCAGCCCCGCCACAAAATCCACCTGGCGCGGCAGGAGACAGAAGGAGCCGTTCTCCGCCTCGGCGATGACCTGGCGGACGTTGCGGTCGAGCAGCACCTCGGTGGGCAAGAGCACCTTGAGCTTCACGGCAACTCCTGGGCGGGACCATCACCGCCGGCGGCGTCACGACGATGGGCGTCGGCTTGCTCTTGAATCTCGTCCACCGCGCCGATCATGTAGAGCAGCCGCTCCGGCACGTTGGCGAACTCGTCGTTGAGGATGCGCTCGCAGCCGTCCAGCGCGGTTTCCAAGTCTACGGCGCGCCCCGGCATTCCAGTGAAGCGTTCGGTGGTGAAAAAGGGCTGGGTCAAGTAACGTTCCAATCGCCGCGCCCGGTTGACGATGCGCCGGTCTTCTTGCGAAAGCTCTTCCAGGCCGAGCATGGCAATGATGTCTTTGACTTCCTCATAGACGGCCAACGTGCGCTGAATCTCTTGCGCGATGCGGTAGTGGCGCGCGCCCACGATTTGGGGCGTCAACATCTTGGAGCCGGACTGGAGCGGGTCAATGGCGGGGTAGAAACCTTCGCTGGCGCGCTTGCGCGAAAGCACAATGGACGCCGACAGGTGGGCGAAGGTATGCACCGCAGCCGGGTCGGTGAAGTCATCGGCGGGCACATAAACAGCCTGAATAGACGTGATGGCGCCGTTGGGCGTATTGCAGATGCGCTCCTGCAACTCAGCCATCTCGGTCGCCAACGTGGGCTGGTAGCCGACGCGCGAAGGAATCTGCCCCATCAGACCGGAGACTTCGGTCCCGGCTTGGACAAAGCGAAAGATGTTGTCAATCAGGAGCAGCACATCTTGGCGCGCGTCGTCGCGGAAGTATTCAGCCATGGTGAGCGCGGCATGACCGACGCGAAAGCGCGCGCCGGGCGGCTCGTTCATCTGACCGAAGACCATGACCGTGTTGTCCAGCACGCCCGCGTCGCGCATTTCGCGATACAGTTCCTCGGCTTCGCGGCTGCGCTCGCCGATGCCGCAAAAGAGCGAAACGCCCTCATAGGTGCTGACTACGTTGAAGATCATCTCGGTGATGAGCACGGTCTTGCCCACGCCCGCGCCGCCGAACAGCCCGGCTTTGCCCCCGCGCTCCAGCGGCGTGAGCACGTCAATGGCCTTGATGCCGGTCTGGAAGATTTCGGATTTGGTGGTGCGGCGGCTGAGCGCAACGGGCGGCAAGAGGACGGGCCGCCATTCGCCCCCATCCAGGGGCGCTTGACCGTCAATGGTCTCCCCCAGGACGTTGAAGACGCGTCCCAACACGCGCTTGCCCACGGGCACACGCAGCGGGCCGCCGCTGTCAAGCACGCAGTCCCCGCGCGCCAGGCCCTGGGTGGGGGTGAGCGCAATGCAGCGCACCTGGTCGGCGTCCAGATGGGTGATCACTTCCAGGACGATGCGCCCGCCCGCAGCGCTGAGTTTGTGATGAATAGGTGGGAGGTGATCCGGAAAGCGGACATCCACCACACTGCCGCGTACCGATGTCACGCTTCCTTGATTGGGGGCTTGATTGGGGCGAACGGTGGGTGAAGCCAACACGTCTCTCCCTGGGCAATTCGCCGTGGACAGGCAAGCTCCACGGCAGTAGAGCGGGGTGCGGGTCGCGGTCCCGGCGATATCAGGCTGCCGTATGCAGACACACCCGACACTGACTGGTGCGCGTTCTCCTTATTCATTGTACACCGAGTGGGCGATTTTGCCCCAGCCGGGCGACTTCGGGACCGGGCAAGGGCCGCGAAAAAGCGACTTGCGTAACCCGCGACCATCGGCTACACTAGCACTCGCAGCCCGGTAGGTGACCTATGGTGTACTCCCTGCAAGTGCCGCATCGTGGGTCGCGGCTGTGGACTGCTCCTCGTTGTTGGTGGTTTGGTGTGTATCCGTTGTCTGAAAACTGAATAGGATGTTGTGCTTCTCTCAGTGCTTCTCTCATCTGAGGCGGGTAGCCTGCCCGCTCCTCTCCCACTCTGTTGACCATCGAACCAAGGAGGCGTACCCATGCGGCGTGATCGGCACACCGTGCCATTCCGCAGATTGTTGGTGATTTTCCCTGTGCTCTTGTCGCTGATCCTGGCGGCATGTGGCGGGGGTGGCGCGCCTGCGGCGCCGGCTGCTCCGGCGGCGCCCGGCGATAGCGGGGCTGCCGTGGCGCCGGCAAGCCCGCCCGTTGCCGGTTTGAAGCCTGTGCCGCGCAACCGCACCCATATCTTTATGGGCGGCGGTCGCGAGGGCCAATTTGTAGACCATGAGTTGTGGAATCCCTATGCCATCGGCGCCAACCATCAGGTCGGCCCCAACATTATCTACGAACCGTTGGCCTTCTATAGCGCCTTTGCCGACCAAGAACTGCTCTGGTTGGCCGAAAGCTATGAATACAACGACGACTTTACCCAACTGACCATCAAGACCCGCCCCGGCATCACCTGGAGCGACGGGGTCCCCTTCACTGCCGAGGACGTAGCCTATACCTTCACCGAGTTGACCCGGCTCGGCTCCGCAGTGCGCTGGGGCGTGGATATCCAGCAGTCGGTCAAGACCGCGGTGGCAGTGGACGAGAACACCGTCCTGATTGATTTCAACATCCCGTCCCCGCGTTTCTTCGACTTTGTCACCTATAAGTACGACATCGGCGTCTACATCGTGCCCAAGCACATCTTCGAGGGGCAAGATTGGACCACGTTCAAGGCCTTTGACCTGGAGAAGGGTTGGCCCGTGACCACCGGCCCCTTTAAGGTGGTCGCCGGTCTGCCGGAACAGAAGATCTTCGACCGCCGCGAGACCTGGTGGGCTGCCGAGCAGGGCTTGGCCCCCATGCCGCAAATGGAGCGCATCGTGCGCCTGCCCGCCCCTGCGGAGCAGCAGGCCATCCAGGCCTTCATCACCAACGAGGTCGACACCGGCTTCACCATGGCGCCGACCTCCTTCCCCACCATCTTCAACGAGAATCCCAAGGTCACCACCCACTCCGGTCGCAAACCGCCCTATGGCTATCTGGACTGGTGGCCCGTCTCTATGTATGTCAACAACGAGCGCGCGCCTTTCAACGATGCACGCGTGCGCTGGGCGTTGAGCTACTTCATCAATCGCCAACAGGTGGTGGACATCGGCTGGTCGGGCGCGAACACCATCTCGCGCATCCCCATGCCGCCCTACCCGCCCCTGATGCGTTATTTCGACAAGATCGAGCCGTTGCTGGAGCAGTACAACACCTCCGAATTCAACCCGGAGAAGGGTACGCAGTTGCTCTTGGAAGCGGGCTTCACCAAGAATAGCGCAGGCAAGTGGCTCAAGCCGGACGGCACGCCCTTCACCATCGAGGCGCTCATCCCCTCCTTCCTGAGTGGCATGGGTCTGGTGGTCACCGAGAATCTCAAGGCCCAGGGCATTGAGGTCACGCCCAACAGCCCGCCCGACTATCTGGACCGCTTCACCACCGGCGACTATGAGGCGGTCTTCTTCGGGCATGGTGGTTCCGTGCGCGATCCCTACTACACCTTGCGCCTCTATCAGAGCGCCAGCGTCGCCGTCCCCGGTCATCACCAGTCCAACTTTTCGCGCTGGCGCAACGCTGCCTACGACGAGATCGTGGACAAGGTCTATCTGACCCCCATGGACGACTATGCACGCTTGGAGGAACTCTTCTATGAGGCGATGGAGATCTGGCTGCCCGAACTGCCGGACATCCCACTGACCGAGTTGTACCATCGCATCGGCTATAACGAGACCTACTGGACCAACTGGCCCACCGAGGAGAACCCCTACGTCAACGGCGCTTCCTGGCATCTCACCCACTTGATGGTGCTCTGGAACTTGCAAGCCACGCAGTAACCGGCGCAAGCGCGCCGCGGCTGATGACGCCGGGCATGGCTGGAGACAAGGGCGTCTCTGTCCATGTCCGGCGCCTGAGCGGCGCGCGTTTCCGCCCTGTCAAGGAGCCACTCCCGTGCGTATTGACTATCTGATCCGGCGCATTTTGTTCTTTTTTGTGATCGTCTGGCTGGCGGCGACGGTCAACTTCTTTCTGCCCCGCTTATCGGGTCAGGACCCCATCCGCGACAAACTGATGTTCGAAGCCGCCACGGGCGGCGCCGTCCAGGCAGGTCTGGAAGAGATCATCAAAACCTATGAAGCGAAATTCGGCTTGGACCGCCCGCTCTATCTGCAATACTTCAGCTATTTGGCCGATATTGCGCGTTTCGACTTCAACTATTCGATTGCCCACTTTCCCAACCGCGTGATTGACATGTTCTTGGCTGCCTTGCCGTGGACGGTCGGGCTGCTGGGCACGTCGTTCTTACTGTCGTTTTTTATCGGGACACTGTTGGGCGCGCTCTTCGGTTGGCCGCGCGCGCCCAAGCCTATCCAGTGGCTCTTCCCGCCGCTCATCACCTTCCATGCCATTCCCTACTATCTGTTGGGGCTGGTCTTGCTCTATGTGTTTGCCTTTTGGGTGCGCTGGTTGCCTTCCGGTGGCGGCTATACGCGCGGTACCATCCCCACGCCCACTGTGGAGTTTGCGTTGGATGTGGTGCGCCATGCCATCTTGCCCGCGCTCTCCATCATCTTGGCTCAGATCGGCGGCTGGGCGCTGGGGATGCGCGCCATGATGGTCACCACGCGCGGGGAAGACTATA
>CAKZVN010000354.1 GCA_937922105.1 uncultured Litorilinea sp. | reverse complement strand
GCGCGGCGTCGCGCACTTCAGCCAACGCCAGCACACCGTGGCGCAAATAGGGGGATAGGTAGGTGACCGCGCCGTCGAGCCGGTTGCGCGTCTGGGCGTAGCGCGGGGGGTCAATCCGCGCCAATCGCGCCAGGGCAGCGGCGCGCCCCCCATGCGTGGCGGATACATGCGCGTCCACCGCAGCCGCGGCGGGAAAGTGCGCGGTCACATAGGCGATCAGATCGGCGCGGTCGCGGAAGTCGCGGCGCATGTCCAGAGCAGCATTGGCGTTCATGACCCCTCCTGGGCGGTGCGCCGCCGGCGACAGCGCTCGCTGCAATACTTGACCGCGTCCCACACCGCAGCCCACTTCTTGCGCCAGGCGAAGGGCCGCCTACACACCGGACAAATTTTGGTGGGGAGATGCTGCTTGCGGAGACTTGCCCTGCGTGGCTTACTCACCGTCATAATAGGCCAACTCTTCCAAGAAAGCGTGCGCCTGGGCTTGCACGGCACGGCGCTCGGCTGCGTCCAGGTGTTTGAGTCCCAGCACGGCAGGGCCGAAGCGCGGGTTGGCGCGCAGCGTCTCCTCATGCGCCAGCAGGAAGTTCCAATAGAGAAAATTGTACGGGCAGGCGTCGGAGCCGCTGCGCTGTTTGGGGTCATAGCGACAGCCCGCACAGTAGTCGCTCATCTTGTTGATATAGTTCGCCGACGCAATATAGGGTTTGGTTGCGGTCTGCCCACCGTCGGCGTTGAGGCCCATGCCGATCACATTGGGCGTCACCACCCATTCATAGGCGTCAATGTAAAAGCCCAAAAACCAGCGGTTGACCAGCGCCGGGTCAACCCCCGCCAACATGCAGAAATTGCAGATCACCATCAACCGCTCGATGTGGTGTGAATAGCCCTGGTCAATCACCCGCTGCACCACGCTTCGCAGACAAGCCATATCGGTCCGCCCATCCCAGAAGAGTTGGGGCATGGGCCGCGTGTGCTTCCAGTGGTTGGCGCGCAGGAACGCGGGCATTTGTCGCCAATATTGCCAGTAGATGTATTCCCGCCAGCCGATGATCTGGCGGATAAAGCCCTCCGCGGAGTTGAGGGGCGCGTGCCCATCCAGATAGGCGGCTTCGGCGCGGCGCGCGGTCTCCAGCGGGTCCAGCAGGCCGAGATTGAGATAGGGCGACAAGACGGAGTGGAAGAGCACCGTGTGGCGATGGCTCATGGCGTCTTCATAGGGGCCGAAATTCGCCAAGCGGTGGGCGATAAAATCCGCCAGCGCAGCCTCGGCTTGGGCGCGCGTCACCGCAAGGTCAAAGCCGTCCACCGTGCCCACAGCGCCCGGCAAACGCGTCACCTCCTCCATCACCTGGGTGGTCACTGCGTCCGGCGCAAAGGTAGGCACAGGCGGCACAAACAGCCCGTGTTTGGGCAACGGCTTGCGATTCTCCTTGTCCAAATTCCACGCGCCGCCCACCGGCTCACCGTTCTCCAGCAGCACCCCAAAGTGGCGGCGCATGGCGCGATAGAAGGTCTCCATGACCCCGCGCTTGCCCGGCTGGGGGATCGGGTCGTAGCGCCCGCTGAGGAACTGGGTATTGGGCAGTACCTCCACCGGCGTGCCGAGAATCGCAGCCAGACGTTCCTGTTGGAAGACGCGCCCGCTGTAGTCAGCCGCAGCCATGCAGAGCAGCTGTGCGGGCCGGTGCTGTGTCACATGGTGAGCCAGCCCCTCTGCCATGCTTGCTGCCTGGATCACCTCCACCTGGAACCCTTGACTGCGTAGCTCCTCGGCATAGTGGCGCAGCGCGCTGAGCAGCAACACCAGTTTCTTGCGGTGATACGGAATCTTGCGCAGACGCCCTGCGCTCTCCACCAGCACCACGCGCACCTGGTCGCGCGGGACGCGGGCGGTCGCCGCTGCCAGCGCCGGATGGCGCGCCAGCAGTTGGTCGCCCAGAATCCACACGCTAATGGGCGCGCCGTTGGTATCCGCCTGGTTTGCCGTCTCTGTTGCCATGCTGATCGCCTCCCGGCGTGGAGTGTGAAACCGCGTGCGCAATTTGTCGGTTGGAGCCGTTCCAGTTAAGCTCACCACATGGCGCAGTCGCCGGAGACGCGCCGTCGAGCCGGATCGCTCTTCCGGCGCGCGACACAACCGATCTGTCAAATCCAACCATCAGCCCCGCCAAAGCTGTCATGAGCACACCGTTGAAACCCAGCGCACAGCGCGTGCAAGACGAATTGCTGGCGCGCGGCTATGCCAACCGGGTCGTGGAATTCGCCGACTCGACGCGCACCGCAGCCGAGGCTGCCGCCGCGGTCGGCTGCACCGTGGGCCAAATCGCCAAATCGCTCCTCTTTCGCGGTCATACCAGCGGACAGCCGATTCTGATCATCGCCAGCGGCGCCAACCGTGTCCATGAAAACCGGGTCGCAAGTCGCATCGGTGAAAAGCTGGTCAAAGCCGACGCGGACTTTGTGCGTGAGGTCACCGGCTTTGCCATCGGCGGCGTTCCCCCGCTGGGGCATGCCCGCCCCTTGACGACCTACATTGACCAAGACCTCTTGACCTATGACGAAATCTGGGCGGCGGCAGGACACCCCCACGCGGTTTTTCGCTTAACCCCTGCCGAGTTGGTCGCCATGACCGGCGGGACCGTGCTCGCCGTCACGTGACTCTGCCCGTCCGTGTCGCGTATGCGCGTTGCATGAATGTCATGGTCTTGCAGAAAAACTCGATTTGATTTTCGTGAAGCAATGTGTTATGCTAGTGTTCAGGGGCAGCGTAATTGCTGGTCTTTGTTCTTATTTGTCGTTTGATCGCTGTCCTCCTGTTGTCGAACTGTTGTCGAAGTCCATGCCTGAGAACTCAGGCGACCAGCAGACTTGGTCGTCCGTACGATGGCAGAATTTTCGTGCATGATCCTTAATAAATTGTTTTGTTTCATCATCTGAAGTTTATCCGCCGGTTTCATCCCTAGTCATGGAGACTCGCCCATGAGACATCTTCGTCCACTTTATCTTGCTCTCATTGGGACGATAGCGATGCTGGTAGCCGTTTCGACCATCAGCGGAACAAACGGCATACAGAGCGCCTTCGCCCAAGTGCCCGCTGCAGAGACTACGGTCGCCCCGCCCACCGACGAACCGACGCCGACCGCGACGGCGACGGAGGAGCCGACCATCACGCCGACCGCAACCAGCGAACCGACTGCGACGCCAACGGCGACCCAACCGCCGACGCCGACTGCAACCAACACACCGGAGCCGACCGCGACCCCCACAGCGACTGCCATCGCCCAGCCCACACCCGTGCCGCCGCCCGTGCCCATTCCCGAACCCATCACGGTCGTGCTCTTCGGTACCGGTCTGGCAGCCCTCTCGGCGGCTGCCGCTGCTCGCCGCAAGCAAAACGACGAGTAGTCCACACCCGTCTACCCTGCACGCTACGCGACAGGCGACCTGGCAAGGTCGCCTGTTTTTTGTGCCACTTTCCCGGCAACCGCGGCGCACCACAGCCGTAACGCACCACAGCCGTAATTTGTCACGCTCGACTTCAGCCCACACAAAAATGATCAGCAAACCGTAAGGTTTGTGTCACGCGAACGTTGGTATACTATGCTCACGGACGCGCGCGAGCCGGCATGATTCGCGCACACCGCCCGCAATGGTGACATCCCCTCACCCTTACACCGACATCGTCGGGACACTGCGTCCAGCGGCTCAATCAAGCGCGGCAACCCCACGGGCCTACATGTGGAGATGGTCCGTGGTTTATTCGCAGAGAGAAACTTATGACGCCGAACCGATCCTTTCGTATCGTCCTGATGTGGTTGTTCGTCGCGGCTCTGCTGCTAGGCGGAACGCTTCAGCCTGTGCGCGTAGCGGCGCAATCGGCAGCCCCTGTCACCGGTCTCGCTGTTCTCGATCAGGAAGGCAGCGTGCGCGTGCACTGGCAAGCCGGCGTACAAGCCGCAGACGACACGCGCGGTCTCCCCCGGCAAGTCTATGGCGGCTATCTACTGCCCATGCAGACTGTTGTCGTCGAACTGCCCGCCGACGGCGGCGTGCTAGCTGCCGGTGCGCCGGTCCAACTCGCTGCGCTCACCAGCGTGCCCTATGTCGGCCCGCTCACCGACGCTCCAGAGGAGATGCCGCCTGCCCTGGACTGGGAGCCGTTCCCATCCGACTTGCCGGTAGTGGAGAAGCGGTTGCCCAGCGCACCGCTCTTTGTCCTGCATGAAGGCATGCAGCGCCACCGTCGTCTGGCAGTGTTAGCCTTCAGCCCTATCTACCAAGATCCCGCCAGCGGCGAAATCCGCCACGTCGAACAGCTCGACGCCGTGATCGCGGGCGCGGTGACAGCTTCGGCAAGCCTGGACGACCCCACCGCCGCGCCGGACAACGAGGCGCTCTTTGCGCCGGTCGCGGCCCTTGCCGACGCCCCTGGGCCGAGCAATCCGCTTGCCGCCCGCAACGGCGTGGTCAAGTTGTTGGTCACCCAACCTGGTCTACAAGAAGTGACCGCGGCCCAGTTGGCTGCGGCAGGCATGACTTCGCCCAACCCGGCCCGCCTGCGCCTTTTCCACGAAGGCGTCGAGGTCCCGCTGCACCTGACCGGCGCCGGCGGGGGGCTGCCCTTGCGCTTCTACGCCCCCACAGCCGGGGACACCTGGAACAAGGCGTCCATCTATTGGCTGGTGGTGGACGCCAACAACGGTCTGCGCATGACGACCCAGGACCGCGCGCCGGCGGCCGCCACCCCACGCGATACCGCGCTGGAGCCAGGCCGCTACCAGGACAACAAACTCTTCTTTTCCAACATCCTGGGCGCGGACAACGACAACTGGTTCTCCTTCATCACCGATACCCAGCCCAACAGTAGTGTGCCGCCCGCCGACGCCTCGGCCCAAGTCACACTTCGCCACCGGCTGACCATCGTTCTCGATGCCGTCTACGATCTCTCCGCTCGACTGACCCTGCACGTCACGGCCCACGACACCCGCCCTCCCCGTGACCGTCTTCTCGTGCCCAAAGTTCCTTACCGTCTTGCCGTGCGGCTGGGCGCACAGACCCAAACCGATGGTCCTGGAGATTGGATCATTGACTTTGGCATGGGGACCACCCTTGACTTTACGCGCCACTTCAGCTTCAACACCGGCGCCACCGACCTCACCCTCACCCTGCTGGCAGGCCCGCAACGCCATCGTGTCCTTTTCGACGCCATTGACTACCTGTTGCCGGTGCGCCTGGATTTCAACGGGCAGGGGGCCATCTTCCAGGGCGTAGACGGGACCTGGCGTTATGAATTGACACGCACCCCCAACAACCGCGTGCTCTACGACATCACCGACCCGGCAGCACCCATCATCCTGAATGTACCCGCCGGCGCAGACTTCGCCTTCCAAGACGGCCCGGAGCCGCGGCGCTACCTGCTCTCCGGCAATGGCGTGGTCCATACGCCCCAGGCTGTCGCGCACACTGCGTTTAGCTTCCCCGCGCGCGGCGCGGCCCATACCGTCTACATCACACCCAAGGAGTTCATGGCTGCGCTGCAACCGCTGGTGGAATTGCGCCGCAGCCAGGGCTACCAAGTCGCAGTGGTAGATGTGCAGACCATCTACGACGCCTGGAGCTTCGGACGCGTCGACCCGGTCGCCATCCGCAATTTCCTGCGTTATGTCGTGGGCAACTGGCGCCCCGCCCCCATCGCCGCGGTGTTGGTGGGCGACGGCACCTGGGACCCCCACGACTATCTGGGCTTCGGACACACCAACTACATCCCCCCCTATTTGGCCAACGTGGACCCCTGGATCGCCGTGACCGCGTGCGAAAACTGCTACGCCCAGCTCAACGGTGACGACCCGCTGGACGAGACCGCTTTCATGATCGACATGTGGGTCGGTCGCTTCCCGGTCAACAGCGTCAGCGAACTCACCGGCGTGGTCACCAAGATCGTGGACTATGAAACCGACCCCCATACCACCGCCCCCTGGCGACGCCGCGCGCTCCAGATTGTGGACGACTATGTGCGCCCCGACGGCACGCTGGACGGTGCAGGCAATTTCTGGGAGTCGGTCCATCACGTGACACGACCTCTTCTCCGGATCAACGACGCCGAGTTTGAGGGCTTCCAGCCTGAGGACGTGGAAATCCTGCGCCACTACTTTTTGGCTGAGACGGCGCTGCCTAATCTGCGCAACCAAAACTTCTTCAAGGCGTTGCCCGTGGGCGAGCAAAACGCGCTCGTCAATTGGGTGGAGGGCATTCGTCCTTGGTCCACCAGCGACCGCACCGAAACCCAACAACGCACCCTCGAGTTGATGAACTCCGGCGTGGGCCTCGTGACCTTCACAGGGCACAGCAACCACTACTTCTATGCCACGCTCTATCAACTGCCCGACGGCTTCTTCAATCTCAACGATGTGGCGCGGCTGAACAACCGGCGCTCGCCCTTCATCATGCTGACCATGACCTGCTACACGTCGCAGTTCCCCAAGCCGGACCCGCGTCCGACCACGGTGGACGAACGCCTCTTCCTCCACCCCAACGGCGGCGCGATCGCCGTCTTCGGTCCGGCAGGTTTGAGCGTCGCCTCAGGTCATGATAAACTACAGGAAGGGTTCTATCGCACCCTCTGGCGCGCCCAGCCCCAACAGGCCAAAATGGGCGCGCTCCTGGAAGCCGGGTACCGCGTGGTCTCGGCCTCCGCAGCCCATTTGGATGTCAACAAGACCTACCTCCTGCTCGGCGATCCGTTGACATCCGCCCGTGTGAGCCAGAATCGCAGCCTGTGGTTGCCTGCCATCCAACGCTAACCTTGTCTAGCCCGCCCCCAGCTTGCGCGCCGCGCAGGCTGGGGTGGTGTTGCCATCATGTCGCGTGACGCCACCATGTCGCGCGACTACGCGGGCATTCGTCGCGTCCTCATTATTACCTTCATCCTCAACCTGCTTGCCACCGCGGCCAAACTCGGCGTCGGTCTCTGGACCGGCGCGCTCAGCCTGATCGCCGACGGTCTCGACACCCTCTTCGACGGTCTCTCCAACATCATCGGCCTGCTGGCTGTGCGCATCAGCAGCCGCCCGCCCGACAAGGAACATCCCTACGGTCATCGCAAATTCGAGACACTGGCTGCGCTCTTTATTGCCGCCGCGCTCTTCATCACCGCCTGGGAGCTGGCGCGCAGCGCCGTCGAGCGCCTGCTCGACCCGCCCCCTCTGGACGTCAACTGGCTGGTCATCGGCGCGCTCCTCTTCGGCAGCGCAGTGCAAGCCGTCACCGGTCTTTGGGAACTGGCGGAGGCACGACGGCTCCAGAGCGAGATCCTGCGCGCCGATGCCCTGCACACCCTCACCAGCATCGGCGTCAGCGTCACTGTGCTGGCAGGCCTGGGGTTGGTGTGGCTCGGCTTCGACTGGGCCGACCCGGCGGTCGCGCTTCTGGTGGCACTGGTGATCGCAAAAATCGGCGTGGATACCGTGCGCGAGAATGTCCCCGCGCTGGTGGACCGCGCGCCCATCGCCGCGGAACAGATCGGCGCCATCGTCGCCGAAGTCGAGGGCGTCGCCAGCTTCCATCGCATCCGCAGCCGCGGCCCCAGCGACCATGTCGCCATTGACCTACATGTGCGCGTCGATCCCACCCTCTCGGTGCAAGACGCCAACGCCATCGCCGATGAAGTGCGCCGTCGCCTGCTCGCCCTGCCCGGCGTCGGCGATGTGACCGTCCACGCCGAGGCCGAGCGCAGCGCCGACAGCGCCCAAGACTTGACCACCGCCGCAAAACTCCTGGCACAAGAACTGGGCGTGGTGCTGCACGAATCCTGGGCGCAGGAGATTGACGGACGCCTCAGCCTGCATTTGCACGTGGGCGTGGACCCCAACCTCACCCTGCGCGAGGCCCACGACCTGGTTGACCGCCTGGAACGCACCCTCCTGGAGCGCCGCCCGGAGTTACACACGGTGCACAGCCACATCGAACTCGCCAACACCGAGATTCTGCCCAGCGCGCGCGTCAGCAGCGGACTCTATGCGCGCGTCCACGACGCGGTCATCGCCGCGGCGGCGGCTACCCCCAACCTCAGCGACGCCCACGACATCCAAGTCCGCCAGGTCGAGGGCAAGCTCTTTATCAGTTTGGAAGCGCTGGTGGACGGCAGCCTCTCGGTCACCGACGCCCACGAGTTGAGCACCCGCCTGCAAGAGGCGATCCGCGCTGCCATCCCCAACACCGGTGAAGTTCTGATCCACCTGGAACCGGAAGAGACCAGCACGCGCGACACCCAACGCACCGTCCCCACTGCGGACTCGCGCACCACCTAAGGAGGCCCCATGTCCACCCCATCGGACCTGCCCGCCACCGCATCCTTCCGCCGTGCCGTTGTGATCGGCGCCGGCACCATGGGCGCAGCCATTGCCGCCCACTTCGCCAATGCCGGGCTGGCGGTGACGCTCCTCGACCTGGCGCCCACCACCTTGACGCCCGATGAGGCTGCCGCGGGACGCAGCCTGGACGACCCGGCGGTGCGCCGCCGCGTGGTGGAAACCGGCTTCCGGCGCATGCTCGCCGCGCGGCCCGCCCATCTCTTCACCGACACATTGGCTTCCTCCATCCGGCTGGGCGTGCTCGAAGACGACTTGGAGGCAGCCGTCGCCGAAGCCGATTGGATCGTCGAAGCCATCGTCGAACAACTGGCGCCCAAACAGGCCCTGATGGCGCAGCTGGAGGCGCTCGCCCCCGCCCACGCCGTCATCACCACCAACACCTCCGGTCTGCCCATCCACGCCATCGCCGCCGGGCGCGACGCCGGCTTTCAGCGCCGTTTTCTGGGCGCGCACTTCTTCAACCCGCCGCGCTATTTACAATTGGTGGAGCTGATCCCCACCCCTGCCACCGACCCCGCGCTCACCGCGCAGCTGCGCGCCTTTATCGAGGAGGGGCTGGGCAAAGATGTGGTGCTGTGCAAGGATACGCCGAATTTCATCGCCAACCGGCTGGTCAGCGTCATCCTCGCCGACTTGGTCAACTTTGCCGTGACCCACGGCTATACCGTCGAGGAAGTCGACGCGCTCGCCGGGCCGTTGCTGGGCCGCCCGCGCAGCGGCGTCTTCCGGCTCCACGACATCGTCGGGATTGATGTGTGGGCCTTGATCGCCGACAATCTCTACCCGCTGATTCCCCACGACGCCGAGCGCGCGGTGTTGCTTGCCCCTGCCTACCGCGCTGTGCTCTCCACCCTCATCCGCCACGGTCATCTGGGCGCCAAGAGCGGGCAGGGCTTCTACAAGAGTGTGACCACCGAGCGCGGGCGCGAATTCTGGGCGCTGGATTTGCAAGTCGCCGCAGAGCGGGGCGAGGTCGTCTATCTGCCGCCCCAGTCGCCCAGTTGGCCCCGCGTCGAGGCTGTGCGCCGCTTGCCGTTGGGCCAACGCCTAGCCGCACTCGTCCACGCGCCCGACGCCGAGCAAGACCCCGCCGCGTCCTTGATTCGCCATACGCTCTTCCAGACTCTCGCCTACGCGGCGCAGCGCATCCCTGAAATTGCCGACGACTTGCCGTCCATTGATCGCGCGCTGGTCTGGGGCTACGGCTGGGAACTCGGGCCTTTCGCCCTCTGGGATGCGCTGGGCGTTGCGCCCACCGCCGCCGCCACGCAACGTGCGGGCTTCACCATTGCACCGTGGGTAGCGGAGTTTTTGGCCCAGGGCTACACAAGTTTTTATCACGAGCACGACGGCACGGCACAGGTCTATGCACCCCAGGCGCGCCGCCCACTGCCGCTGGAACAGAACCCCCAAGTCACCACCGTCGCCGCGCAAAAACGCAACCGCCCTCTCGTGGCGACCAATGAAGCCGCTGACCTGGTGGAGTTGGGCGACGGTGTGTTGCTGCTGGAGTTTCACTCCAAGCTCAACACGCTGGATACTACGCTCTTTCCCATCCTCGACGCGGCATTGGAGCGGCTCCACGGCAACGCGCGCGGGTTGCTCATCGCCAACGACGGCGTCCACTTTTGCGCGGGCGCCAATCTGCGCTGGATGCTACAAGCCGCGGAGGAAGGCGACTGGAACGCCATCTCCACGCTGATCGG
This sequence comes from uncultured Litorilinea sp., assembly GCA_937922105.1. Classification (GTDB taxonomy): domain Bacteria; phylum Chloroflexota; class Anaerolineae; order Caldilineales; family Caldilineaceae; genus QEUY01. The sequence continues at coordinate 7,699 of CAKZVN010000354.1, read as the reverse complement.
CGGCGGGCAAGCTCGCTTCATGGCTCTGCGGCGTGCGCCCAAGCCGGTGGTCGCCGCGCCCTTCCAGCGCGTCTTGGGCGGCGGCGTGGAGGTCTGTTTCGCCGTGCATCGCGTCGTCGCCCATGCCGAAAGCTATCTGGGACTGGTGGAAGTGAACGTGGGGCTAATCCCCGGCTGGGGCGGCTGTAAGGAACTGGTGCGCCGCCATGTCCGGGCCGAGGACCCGCTGCCCGGTCTCACCCGCGTCTTCGACCTCATCAGCGGCGCGGTCGTCTCTGCCTCGGCGCCCGATGCCCAACGCCTCGGCTTGCTGACAAGCCGGGACCAGGTGGTGATGCATCGGGGCAGGCTCTTGCACCAGGCCCTGCGTGCCGTGCACGAACTTGCGACCGCGGCGCGCGACGAAAGTCGCGATGTCTTTGCCGCGGGGGATGCAGGCCTCGCCCATCTATATGCGCACCTCGACGCGCGCGTGCAGGATGGACGCCTTTCGTCCCATGATGCGCTGATCTGCCGCGAGTTGGCTGCCGTGCTCTGCGGCGGCGGCGGTGCGGCGCGCACGGTAGACGAACAGACACTCCTCGATCTGGAGCATGAAGCATTCCTGCGCCTGATCGCGCACCCGGCTAGCCAGGCCCGCATGCGTCACATGTTGGCGGAGGGCAAACCGCTGCGCAATTAGACCCGGCAAAAATTTTCTTTCACAACACTCCGTAAAATTCACGCAAAACTTCTTATCGACAAAGCCGGTGGAGTCGTGCATAATAGGAGATAGTCCGCGTTCGCGATCTGTGGTGCGGTTTCGATTGGTCGTTGCTCGTTTGCCCATCCCAAAAGCAGTGGGGTCCGACCCCAGGAGGATTGCTCGCCGTGTCGAAGAGGATTTACGTGGGAAATTTACCCTTTCGGGTAACCGAAGACCAAGTCCGCGAGATGTTTTCGGCCTATGGTCCAGTGGAATCAGTTGCCATGATCACAGATCGGGAAACCGGCAAGTTCCGGGGTTTCTGCTTTGTCGAGATGGGTGACGCAGGCGCGGACGCTGCCATCCGCGCATTGAATGGAACGCAGATGGACGGGCGCGCCCTGCGCATCAACGAAGCCATGCCGCGCGAAAACCAACGCGGGGGCGGCGGTGGTGGTGGCTACCGCGGGGGCGGCGGTGCCGGCGGCTATGGCGGTGGCGGCGGCGGGGGTGGCTTCGGCGGCAGCGGGAGCGGCGGCTATCGCGACCGCGATCGAGACCGCGACCGCGACCGGGATCGCGACCGCAATCGCGATCGCGACCGCTACTAACCCGGCTGCTCCTCCCTCCATCTACAGCGCAATTTCCCACAATTCATAGACCCAAGCAGGCCGGTTCCATCCCCAGGGCCGGCCTTCTTGCACTCTACCGTCTCGCTACCCAGTCGGTTCGGCGCTGCTTTTCGCCGCGCGCCAGGGGCAGAAAAAGCGCGTTTGGCACATTTCGCAGGATGTGTATAATAGCCTCCAGAGTGAATCCTCGCCGCGCAGTAGCCGAGCGCCGCACCGATACTGCCAATACCGGTACAGCGCTGCGTCTGCTGCCTTCACCTTATACTGTAGCGACCAAGTTGGTTTTGATTCAAGCGGAAATCCAACACGGGGTTAGGTTTTGCCGTCTTCGGATGGACGTCAGTAGTTCGACGCGCGCCGGTGACAGACAAGCCACGCGCGCTGCCAGGCTCTGCCGGCACAACCGCTACATTCCCTAGAAACTCCCGGGCGTCTAGGGAGCGTAGCCGCGGCGTCCCCTTTGGTCCGATTGCCGGGATTCTTCCCATCGCTGCGCTCGGGGCAGGCAGCCTAGCGGCCCAGAATGACATTTTGCAGACACGACCCAGCACATCCCATCCGCCGGCATTCACAAGACCAACGGTGCTGCGATCGTTTTACGTTTCAGGGAGGACAAAACAGCTTTCATGACGCTTGGCTACATCGCGCGCCGGTTGGGCGTATTCGTGATCATCTTATGGTTGGCGGCTACCGTCAACTTCATCATTCCCCGTTTGGCGCCGGTCAACCCCATTCGCGAGAAGTTGCTCCAAGCCGTGAGTTTCGGCGGCGCAGGCAAGACCGACATGGAGCGGGTCGTTGCCGTCTATGAAGAAAAATTCGGACTGACCCGTCCCCTTTGGCAACAATACATCACCTATCTGCAGGATGTTGCGCGCCTGGACTTCGGCGTCTCCATCGCTAATTTCCCCAGCGCGGTCATGGACATCATCCTGCGTGCGCTGCCCTGGACCATCGGCTTGCTGTTGTTGGCGACGCTGATCGCCTTTGCCATCGGCACGGTGCTGGGCGCGCTCGTCGCCTGGCCCCGCTCTCCTAGCGCGCTCAACGTGGTGCTGGCTCCCCTGTTGACCCTCTCCGCCATTCCCTTTTATCTCCTGGGGCTGATTCTGGTCTATTTCTTGGCCTTCAGCCTGAAATGGTTCCCCTTGAGCGGCGGTTACACCCTGGGCACCATTCCGCGCATGAACCTAGCCTTCTTCCTGGACGCGGCCTACCACTCCATCCTGCCGGCCCTCTCCATCATTCTGGCTTCGGTGGGCACCTGGGCCATCGGCATGCGCGGCATGATGATCACCGGCTTGGAGGAAGACTACATCACCTTCGCCGAGGCCAAAGGGTTGAAGGGGAGTGACATCTTCTGGAAATATGCTTTGCGCAACGCGCTCCTGCCGCAAACCACAGCGCTAGCGCTGTCGCTGGGGTTCATCGTCTCCGGCGCGGTGCTGGTCGAAGTCGTCTTTGGCTATCCTGGTGTCGGCACTGTGCTCTATCGTGCCATCCAAACCTTCGACTACTTTGTCATCTACGGCGTGGTGATGATCCTGATCTTTGCCATCGGCCTCGCCACCTTGATCATGGACTTGATCTACCCGCTTCTCGATCCCCGCATCTCCTATCAAAAGCGCTGACACACACCGGAGGGTAGGGCGCACAACCGCACCGCCGTTCCGCGCCGGTTCCACACCATTCTCGTCGCATTTTCGCACCCACTGGGGTGAAGAGGCCTGCACCGATGAACAGTTCGTTGAGCACTTGGGTTCGCCCGCTCCGCAACCCGCTCCTGATCGCAGGAATCGTGTTGCTGCTGGTGGTGACCCTGTTCGGCCCGGTCGGCAGCTTATTCGTCGACACCAACAAAGCCAAAGTCGGCTCCGCCATGCCCGATCAGCGCCCGTCGGTGGAGCACCCCCTGGGCACCGACACCGTGGGCCGCGACATTTTAGCTGTAGTCGTGGTGGGCACGCCGCTCACCTTACGCATCGGCCTGATTGCCGGGACCATCGGCCTGGGCATCGGGACGTTGTTCGGCTTCCTGGCAGGCTATTTCGGCGGCTGGGTAGACACGGTGCTCAAGGGCGCCGCCGATGTCTTGCTCACTGTGCCCGGCCTGCTCTTTCTGGTGGTCATCGCCACCACCCTGCGCGGCGCGGTCAGCGTGGACATGATGGCGCTGGTCGTAGCCTCATTGGCGTGGATGTGGCCTACACGCACCATCCGCAGCCAGGTGCTCACCCTGCGCGAGCGCCAATTTGTCCTGGTGGCGCGACTCTCCGGACTCAACGGCTTCGAGATCATCGTGCGCGAACTGATCCCGAACTTGCTGCCCTATCTGGCAGCCAGCTTTGTCAGCGCGGTGAGCGCAGCTATTCTCGCCAGCATCGGGCTGGAAGCACTAGGTCTCGGCCCGCAAAACCAACTCACCCTGGGCATGACCATCTACTGGGCGCAGTACTACACCTCGGTCCTGCGCGGGCTGTGGTGGTGGTGGGCGCCGCCCATCGTCATCATCATCCTCACGTTCCTCGGTCTCTTCCTGGTCAGCATGGGCCTGGACCAGATCGCCAACCCCAAGCTGCGGAGGGCTGCATGACCGCACCGGTGCTGGAAGTACGCGATCTCAAAGTCTACTATCACACCGCGCGCGGCCCGGTCAAGGCGGTTGACGGCGTCAGCTTCACGCTGGCACCCAAGACCCGTCTGGGCTTGGTGGGCGAGTCGGGGTCGGGCAAATCCACCATGGCTCTCGCGCTCATGCGCATGATCAAACCCCCTGGGCGCATTGACGGCGGTCAAATCCTCTTGGACGGTCAAGACTTGGTCCAGCTTTCCCAAGACGAAATGCGCCGGGTGCGCCTCAACCAGATCGCCATGGTGCCCCAGGGCGCCATGAACTCGCTCAATCCGGTCACGCGCATCCGCCAACAGATTGTAGACGGGCTGCGCGCCCATGACATCAAGATGACCAAGCGCGAGATGGACAAGCGCGTCGCCGAAGTGCTGAGTTGGGTGGACTTGCACCCCAGCGTCGGCGATATGTACCCCCACGAATTGAGCGGCGGTATGAAGCAGCGCGTCTGTATCGCCATTGCCATCTCCTTGCGCCCCAAAGTGATCATCGCCGACGAACCCACCTCCGCGCTGGATGTGGTGGTGCAGCGCCAAGTTATGGAGACTATCGGCCGCGTGCAAGAAGAGCTGGGCGCAGCGGTCATCCTCATCGGGCACGACATGGGGCTGATGGTGCAATTCGTGGATCGCCTGGCGGTGATGTACGGCGGCAAGATCGCGGAGCAGGGCCACATGCGCGACATTTTCCGCGAACCGTTGCACCCTTACACCCGCCTGCTGATCCAAAGCCTGCCCAAGCTGGAAGACAAAGGCGAGTTGAAGGGCATCCCCGGTATTGCGCCCTCGTTGCTCAATGCGCCGCCCGGCTGCCTCTTCCATGTCCGCTGTCCTGAAGCGTTGCCGGTCTGCAAGACCGTTACGCCCCCACCCCAAGAGCTGCGCCCGGCGCGCCTGGTCGCCTGTCATCTCTACGACGCAGCGCCGGTCGTCGCCGGCGCCGTCGCCGCCCCTGTCGCCGGCAAGGAGCAAGCGGCATGACCGCGTTCCTCGAACTACGCAACGTCACCAAAGTCTTCAGCAGCGGCATCTTGCGCAAGAAGCGCACCGTGGCGCTGGACAACCTTTCGCTCAAGATTGATACCGACCGCCCGATGGTGAAAGCCATTGCCGGCGAAAGCGGCAGCGGCAAGACCACACTGGGCATGATGCTCATGGGCTTTCTCAGCCCCACCTCCGGCAGCGTCCTTTACAACGGCAAGGACATGCGCAGCCTCAACCGCGACGAACAGCGCGCCTTTCGCCGCGAAGTCCAAGCCGTCTTCCAGGACCCCTTCTCGGTCTACAACCCCTTCTACCCCGTGGACCATGTGCTGGAGATGCCCATCGAGAAGTTCAAGCTCGCCAAATCGCGGCGCGAGGCGCGCGCCTTGATGGAGGAAGCGCTCTCCGCTGTGGGCCTACAACCTGCCGAAACGTTGGGCCGCTTCCCCCACCAACTGAGCGGCGGGCAACGCCAGCGCATCATGGTCGCGCGCGCCCTGCTGCTCAAACCGCGGCTGATCATCGCCGACGAGCCGGTCTCCATGGTGGATGCGTCGCTGCGCGCCACCATTCTGGAAAGCCTGCGCAAGCTCAACCGCGACTTCGGCATCTCCATCCTCTACATCACCCACGACTTGACCACCGCCTATCATGTGAGCAACCACATCCTTGTGCTCTATCGCGGTTCGCTCGCCGAGGCAGGTGACGTAGAACACGTCATCAAGCAGCCCAAACACCCGTACACCCAACTCCTGGTGGACTCCATCCCCTGGCCCGACCTGGAACATAGCTGGGGCAAAAATCGCATCCCCAGCGGCAAAAGCGCGGTGCAGCCGGTCTCTGCAACGGCCTGCAAATTCGCCGACCGCTGCCCCCACGCCATGCCCGTGTGCGGGCAGCAGCCGCCTCCGCTTTATCGGGTGGACCCTACGCGCGCCGCGGCCTGCTTCCTCCATCAGGAGGCCGCCGTGTTGCCGCGCGAGGAGATCAACGCGCTATTTGTTTAGGACGCTTGGCAGTGCAACGAGCTACGCTCGGAAAGGAGGCACAAAGCCGGTTGCCTGTGGCGGCTCACCCAGGCAGTCGCATCCGACCCAACGCCGCATGCTGCCCCGTGATGGGGCTTGCCCACAACGGACTCTCTTGTTTCTTCGTTCATGTGCCAAACCAGGGAGAGAAAGCGAATGTACGCAGTGAAGTCACGCTCCTTCCACGTCCTGCTGGTCGGGTTGCTCATCGCGGCGCTGCTGGCTGCTTGTGGCGCGCCGGCGGCAGAGGCGCCCGGCGCTGCTGCGCCTGCTGCCCCGGCGGCTACCGGCGGGGACTTACCCGCTGTCCCGCGCGAACGCACGCTGATCGTCATGAACGGCGGTCCCAACCAATATGCGCTCTTCAACAACCACAACCCCTACATCCCCGGCTCCGATCAGGGCTGGCATATGGGGACCGAGCCGGCTGTTCATGAACCGTTGATCATGTTCAACGTCTTGACCGGCGAATACGAGAATCTCTTGGCCGAAAGCTGGGAATACAACGAGGACTACACCGAGATCACCATCAACCTGCGCGATGGGGTGAAGTGGTCCGACGGCGAGCCGTTCAACGCCGACGATGTGGTCTTCAGCTTCAACATGCCGCGCGAGCACGCGTCCAGCATGGTCCACCTTGCCGACCTGCCCGCCTACCTGGACGAAGCGGTCAAGATTGACGATCTCACCGTTCTCCTCAAGCTCAAGAGTCCGAACCCCGCCTTCTGGGCGACCACCCTCTCCTCCAACCACGGCATCTACATGCTGCCGGAGCACATCTGGGCGTCGCAGGACCCCATCCAGTTCACCAATTTCGACCTGGAAAAGGGCTATCCAGTGGGCACCGGCCCCTACAAGCTGGTCTTCGCCTCGCCCCAGCAAAAGGTCTATGACCTGCGCGACGACTGGTGGGCTGTGGAGACCGGTTTCCGCGAGAAGCCTGCCATCCAGCGCATCATCTATCTGCCCAGCCAGGACGAGACCCAAGCCGCCCAGTTGTTGATCCAAAACCAGATTGACATGGGTCCCATCATGCAGGTCTCCACCCTGCGCACCGTCTTTGCCCAGAACCCGAAGGTCATCACCTTCACCGGGCAAGAGCCCCCCTACGGCTATCTGGACTGGTGTCCCATTGACCTGAATCTCAACGCAGAGCGCCCGCCCTACAACGACAAGGACATCCGCTGGGCCATCAGCCATGCCATTGACCGCGAGCGGCTGGTTGCCCTGGCAGAGGCAGGCGCCGGCGTGCCCGCGCTGCACCCCTTCACCCCCTACGGCTGGTTTGCCCCCTTCGAGGCGGCGCTGCAAGACATCTTCGCCAAGTACGATTACGGCACCACCGCCAATTTGGCCAAGACCGACGAGATCATGACCGGCAAGGGCTGGACCAAGAACAACGACGGTCTGTGGGTGGACAGCTCTGGCGCGACCTTCAAGATGAACATCTACGTCCCCGAATGGTTGCGCGCTTACGGCCCGCCGCTCACCCAACAACTGCGTGATGCCGGCTTCGACGCCACCTTCGACACGTCGCCGGGGCTTGGCACCGGTGTGCAGACGGGTGAACAGCTGGAATCGCTGGGCTGCAAAGGCCCCAGCGGCGTCTTGGGCATGGACCCCTACTTCATGCTCGCCATCTACACCAGCCAGTACTTCCGTCCAACCGGCGAGCCTGCGCCCATCTGGTGGGCCACCTCGCGCTGGCAAAATGCCGAGTATGACGCCCTGGTCGAGCAGAT
>CAKZVN010000353.1 GCA_937922105.1 uncultured Litorilinea sp. | reverse complement strand
GACTTTCTTTTTTATTTGGCGATCAAACCACTAAGCCCTCTTTGGGGGTGCATGGCCTGAGGCTTTAGTCCTAGGCGCTTGCATGACCGAACGCGCCGGTCACCCCACCGGGCGGATGGGCTGGTCTTCGAGGATGGCGTGGACCCAGGGCAGCGCGCAGAGCGCGTGGACGGCGGTGGGGGTGGCTTCCACGGCGATGTAGCCCAGCGCATTGCCCTGCTCGCTCAGTCGTTTGCCGCCACAGGTTGCCAGCACTTGGTCAATCTCGGCAAAGTGGCGCTCGGTCTCTTGCTTGATGGCGTCCATGCGCGCGGCGCGCGCGGCCCCGCGCAGCGGTTCTTCACCGGGCGGGGGCGGTGTGAGCAGGACTACGCCGCGTACGCGCGCCGCGGGCGGCAAGGCAGCCAGGCGCGCGGCAAACTCACGGCTGATCTTGGCGCTCTGTTCCGGGGCCGTCTCCGGGAGCAAGTCGGGGCGGGGCGTGCTGTTGTCGCTGATGGAGTTGGCGCACATGGGGTTTCTCCGCGCCGAGCCGCAGCCCGGCTCAATCCGGTGTGCCGAGGGAACTTGCCCCGGCACACCGGATGCCATTCGGTTGGACCCGACCCGGTGGTTGTTCAGACCGGCGTCTAGGCCGACGCCAGGGCCTTGAGCGCCTCGGCGGGGCGCACCATCCCGTAGCCCCAGCGATTGTCGGGCCGGCGGTCGTTGCCGCGCGGGTGATAGGCCGTCTCTTTGATGGCCTGCACGATGGCGTTCACCGGGACCTTGCGATGGGCTGCCATCAGCAACGCGGCGACTCCGGCTACATGGGGTGCGGCCATGGACGTGCCGTCCATGTAGGAGTAAAAGTAAAGACCGCCGCCGCGCGGCATGGGCGGGATGGTGGAAAAGACCTGCACACCCGGCGCCACGACATCCGGTTTGGTCACCAGCGTGTTCGGCTCTTGACCGGGGAAGACCAGGCTGGCGCCGCTGCTGAAGAAGGCTACGTCGGTGCGATTGCGCCCGATCTTTTCCAGCGCGCCCACGGTCAATGCGTTGTGCGCGTTGCCGGGCGAGCTGCTGTTGCCCTGGGCTTCGTTGCCCACCGCCACCACCGGCAAGACGCCGTATTGTCCGAGCAAGACGGCGAAGACCTCGGTGAACATCGGCTCGTAGTAGCTGAAGCCCAGCGACATGTTGACGATGTCCGCGCCCTTTTCGATGGCCCAGTCCAGCCCCTCCAGCAAGGTGCGCAGGGTAGCGTCGCCCACCAGCACCGCGCCGACCAGGAGCTTGGCGTCCGGGGCTACGCCGATATGCACACCTTCCGGGGTCTGCCCACCCGCAATTGTACCACAAACGTGGGTTCCGTGCGCGCCGGCGTCGAAGGCGGGGGTGGCGGCGATGCGCCGGCCCAGCGGGTCAACCAGGACGAATTCGGCGACGCGCCCGGCGAGGGCCGGGTGATCGGCGAAGACGCCTGTGTCCAAGACGGCGACGTTGACGCCCGCGCCGCGCGTGGTCGCCCAGACCTCAGGAATCCCCAGTTGCTCCAGTCCCCAGGTGGTGCCCTGGCGCATCTCGCCGCGCGCCAACTCGTCATAGGCGATGGCTTCGGGCTTGATGAGGTGGATGCGCTGGTTGGGCATGATGGCGATCACGTCGGGCTGTTTGGCCAACGTCAAGAGCGTCTGGCGCGTGACTTCGACGCTGAGCACGGGCAGCGCGCTGTTGCCGATGGGCCGGGGCAGGAGCGAGTCCTCACCGCTGTCCAGATAGCGGTCAACGATACGGCTTTCGACCTCCTTGTGGAGCGCAGCCTGCTCGGCGGCATAGGCGACGCGCGCCTCGGCCAAGCGGAGTTCCTCGCGGCTGCGCGGGTGCTTGGCGGGGGGCGCTTGATAGATGACCACCGCTTCATGTTTGTCGCGGCGGCGGCTGTCGGCGAGGTAGGGTTCAAAGGCCGGTGAGATCTTGTCTTCCGGGTGCAAAGGCTCTCCTTCCTCCGGCGTGCGCGGCCGGATACGTCGCGTGGACGTGGTTCTGATTACGTGAAATCGCCCGTGCGGCTGGGCCGGTTCGGGCGTAGCCATCCCGCCCGCCGGTCGCGGGCGCGGATATACAACGGTTGCTCCAGGGCTGGGGGCGCAATGTTGCCCTTGGAGGGGTAATGAGCGATGGCTTCCTCCACGATGTCAATGCCCAGCCCCGGTGTGTCGGGCACCTGCATATAGCCGTTGACGATGGTGGGCTGGGGTTGCATGACTTCGTAGCGTTGGGGCACGTCGTCTTCCAGATGCTCCAAGATCAAGAAATTGGGCAGCGTGGAACAAAGATGCACGGCAGCCATCTCCGCCACCGGACCGAGCGAGCCGTCGTGGGGCGCAAAGGTCACATAGTGGGCTTCGGCTAAGGCCGCGATCTTTTTCATTTGCAGCAAGCCGCCGGCGCGCCCGGTGTCGGGCTGGACGACGTCAATGATCTCGCGCTCGATCAACTCGCGCACGCCCCAGATGTGGGCGTGGCGCTCGCCCGCGGCGATGGGCAGGTTGACCGCGGCGGCGACGCGCGCGATCGCCTCGATGTCCTCGGGCGCCACCGGGTCCTCATAAAAGAGCAGGTCGAACTCTTCCAGCGCTTGGCCCATGCGGATGGCGTCGG
>CAKZVN010000352.1 GCA_937922105.1 uncultured Litorilinea sp. | reverse complement strand
GCGTCCGTACCGGGCGCATCCAGCGCCCTCTGCACGGGCGGCGCAGCCTCCACCGGCAAGGACGACAGCGGCTCGGTCTCAGCCGTACCCGGCGCCGGCGCGTCCACCGCCCGCTGCACGGGCGGCGCAGACTCCACCGGGAAAGGCGTCACCGCTTCACCCTCAGCCACCGGCTCCACCGCGCGCCGGACACTCGGCGCATCCGTACTCGGCGCGTCCACCGCCCGCGGCACGGGCGGCGCAGCTTCCACCGGGAAAGGCGTCACCGCTTCACCCTCAGCCACCGGCTCCACCGCGCGCCGGACACTCGGCGCGTCCGTACCCGGCGCCGGCACGTCTACTATCCGCTGCGCGGGTGCTTCGTCGGCTGTGCGCTGCACCGCGCGCGATGTGGTGGGAGCTTCGCCCGCAGTAAAATCGCCCGACTTGCGTTCGGGGGTCAACACTTGGGTGCGTGAAAAGGCGCGCACGCGGCGCACTTGTGGTGGCGGCGCGCCTTCACGCGCCGCGGCAAAGTTCTCAAACAGGGTCGGCTTAGCTGCCAAGTCACGCGCGATCAGCGGGCGCGTTTCAGACGTAGACACATCGGGGTCACGCTGCACAGTCTCGGGCGGTGGGTTCGTTACGTTGCCCGACAACCGCGCGCGAGCTTCTTCGATCCGCGCGCGCAGCGCCGCCGCGCGACTCTCCGGAGCTTCAGGAGTTGCGGGGGATGCCGGTGAGCGTTGAATGTCCGCCCCGGACGCGGCGCCCTGAGCGGCGGCGCGCGCGCGTGCCGCAGCGATACGCGCTTCGATGTCCTCCGTGATGCTGTACCCTGGACCGGGAGCTGCGTCTGCCGCGAGGGCAGGTGACGGCGGAGGTTCCGGGCTGCGCTGCACATCCACCAGAGTGGAAGAGACAGTCGTATACCCGGCTTGGGCCGCGCGTGCAGCCGCCAAGCGCGCTTGTGCCTCGGCGGCACGGCTATAGTTAGGATCGCCGGGGTTGGGTGAAAAGCGCTCGGCGCGGCTGGGCGCGTCCGGCTGGCTACGCTGCGCACGTGCTTGGCGGATGCGCTCGGCAATCGCCGCGGCTTTGCTGAATTGCGGGCTGTCTGGGTCTGTGGCAGCAGAGGGCAGCGCGGGTTGCGGTGCGGGCGCAGCAGGTCCCGGTTGGGCCGCGGCGCGCTGCGCACGTGCCTGGCGGATGCGCTCTTCAATCGCTGCCGCAACGCTGAATCCCGACGTGCCGGGCTGGGTGCTGGGCGCGCCGGGTAACGTGCGTGGCGCCTCCCCGCCGGGACTCACCGAAGCGGGATCAGGCGCGGCGGGTGAACGCTGTACTTGCGACGCAGGGGTGGCAGGCGCAGCCGTTGTTGCGACCGGGGAAGTAGCCTGTGGCGGAGCACTCTCGGTTGCGCTCCGCTGCACTGGAGGTGTAGTGCCGGCGGCAGGGGGTGTAGTACCGGCTGCGCCGCTGCGTCGCTCCCGCGCCTGGCGGATGCGCTCCTCAATCGCCGCGGCAATGCTGGCAGGGCGCTCCGGCGCGGGGTCGGGAGCAGCGGATGCACGCTGGATATTCGGCAGGGTGGGTGCTGAGGCGGGAGGTTGGCTCGCGCTGCTCCGCGCACGCAGTTGGGCTGCGCGCCGCGCCGCCTCTTGCAAGTCCGCCAATCCGGCGGGCGGTGGGGCCTCAGCCCCTTCCACGTCAATACTGCGCTGAAGTGTCTCGGCAGAACCCCTCGCCGGCGCAATCGTCTGGTGCTGGAAGACCGACACCAGTTCTTCCAACGGCATTTCGCCGGCTGTACGCTGGACTGTCGGCGTATGATCGGGAACGCCAGGCAACGGCAAGCGCGCCGAGGCGGACGCCGGCGGTGTTGCCGGCGGTGAGACCGTGTGGCGCTTGACAATGGTCTCGCCGATGGTGTGACGCTGGAGGACGTTCAGCGCAAAACGGTCCACATACCCGCCGGTCTCGACCGCGCGTTGCACGCGCAGCACCAGCGGGCCGACGCCCTTCACCGGCTGCGTGACGCGGCGAGCCGCGCCGGTCTGCCAGGCACGGCGCACCCAGGGGGAGAGAACGGCAGCCGTGCGTTGCACGACATCCCTACTCATCTCCGACCTCCCCACAGGTCTCGTCGCAAGCGGGCATGGTCCACAAGAAGTGACGCCATGCTAAATCGCAAACTTGGCAGCAAAATCAATCGCCGACCACTTTTCCACCTCGATGGTCTCGAAGGTGATGGTCAACGACTCCACGGCAAACTGCGAGCTATCCGAGCGCAACGCCGACACATCCCAGGCGACCGGGAAGGCGCGCTTGATGTTGTACCAGCGCGCAGGCATGTTGAAATAGGAGGAATACTGGGTGATGGTGATGTTACGGCGGTCAACTTGCCCGTTGGTCAAGCCTTCCTCAAACCATTCCCACATCTTGGTCGAGAACATGATCCCCTTACGCAAGGTGATGTCACCGTAGCTGATGCGCCCCGCCAGTTTGTGCACAAAATCGTTGACGCCCCCTTCGCGCACCTCCACCACATCGCGTTTGGCGCTGATGCCCGAGCATTCGATGAAGGCGCTCTCAACGATGCCGTCAATCTCTACGAAGTATTTGTACTCCGGCGCGGGGTCCAGCGGGCCGAAGACGGCTTCGACGATCTTATCCAAACTAGGCGACAACATGCGTCATTCCCCCTACCCACCAAAGACACCGGACTGACGAGCAACATCTCCTTAAAGCGGGCCTTGCCGACCGCTGCGCTCGCGCTCGATCACCAATTCGCGTCGCAGCAACCAGTAGACTTTCTGGGCCAAAAGGTCGAGTTGGTCCGGGGTCAGCCCGGCAATCAGCGACGCCTCGCGCCCTTCCTGATCCAGTGTACGCAGCAGATCCAGGATGTCCGGCTCGTCCGGAATGTCGTTGGGAATTTTCTCCGGCATAGCCCATTCCTGTTCCGTCTACCCGAAAGACCGCTGTGCGCGATACGCCCGGTTAGGGCGTGCGTCCGGCTTCGTTGAACCTGCGGTTGATCTTGGCGATCTCTGCCACCCAGCGCTCCCGGTCCCGGTGTTCCAGATTGAGGATGGTGTCGGGCGCCCAGTGGAAGTGATAGGCGATGTAGGCTACCTCCTCGTGCAGGCGGTCCAAGGGGTAGCCTAGGCCCCCCCCAAGTCGGCCAAGTCAATCGCAATTTCCTGCTTACAGGCTGGGCACTCGCGCTTGAGCACCGTGACACCCTCTTCGTTGATCTGGCGGTAAAAGGCCTGGAGATAGGCCAAATCCGCGGCGAAGAGATTCTCGATGACGCCGGTGTTGATCTGGGTCAACGTCCCCAGGCGCACCACCACACGCGCCAACAGGACGATGGTCAGATAGGCCGGGTTGGCGGTGACTCGCACATCGCGCAGCGGTGCGATCTCGTCCATAGCCGTCGCCAAACGCATCACACCCTTTTTGTGGACGGTGCCTTCCGTGTCCACAAAGCCCCGCGGCAGCGTAAACTCAAACTGTGTTTGCAGACTCATAGCCCCAATTCGTCCGGTGACAGGTTGCAGTGAGCAAAAATTGGCGGCGGATCGCGCGATGATTGCGTTTACCGAGATTGCGTTTACCAGCGGGCCTACGGCAACAACATCTGGATCGCAACGTCAATTGCCGCCAGAGCCGGGCTAAGGTACATGCGGTGAATGCCGCCATGGGTCAAGGTCAATTCCTCGATCACGATGTCACTGCTGTCGGAACGAATCTGTGGGCCTGACACCTTCGAGGGCCATGCCCGCTCGACGCTCCACTGGACCAGCGGCTCATAACTGCGGTCAAACATGGTAATCATCACATAGGGCTTGAGCAGCGGCTTGGCGCCCAGCGCCAATAACTGGTGCCATAACCAAAAGCCTTCGCTGCTGGTCACCCCGCGCCGCAAGGTGATGGGATGATAGATGGGCCGCATGGGCACGAAGTTGCTGTGGGGCAAGCCGAGAAAGTTGGTCGTCTTGTACTCGACGGTCTCCCACTCCACTTCGATCCCGCTGATCTCGCTGAAATAGCCCTTGATGGGAATCTTAAATCCCAGCAGGCCGAAAGGGTCCTCGGTGACCTCCACGGCAAACTGATAGGAAAGAACCGGATCAACGGCTCGCGCACTCATGGGTCGGTCCCTTTACAAAACGCTGTCACCGGCATCGGAGCATTCCGCCTGGACGACGACTACGCCGTCCTTCGCCAAACAGCCCAGCACACCACCGGCGCTCTACCCGGCGGACTCACGGGCCTCATCCGTTAGCCGGGCGGCTCGCGCGTCGGCTGACCGATGCCGGGAGCATCCAAGTACAGCCCCTCGTGGACGATAGTCAACTCTTCGATGGCCAGGTCGTTGCTGTCCGCCGCAATCTGCGGGCCGGAAATTTTGGAGGGCCATCCGTTGACGAAGCTCCACCGGCGCACTTCTTCATATTCGCGATTGAACATGATGATACTACCGTCCACGCGAGCTTCCGCCACATGTCCGGTAATCACCTGTTCACGCCACGTCCAAAACTCGATATTGGTGGTTAGCCCACGCTTGAGCGTAAACTCACCGCCGTCGGCGCGGCCCGGCACCTGCAACACCACCTCTTTGCCGTCCGGGTTGACGACCTTGTGGGTCGCTACAGCGTTGTCGAACACGATCCCGCTGACTTCGGTGAAGTAGCCGGTCATGTTGTTGATTTCAATTGCAAACTGGAAGCCGATCAGCGGATCAACTTCACGTGCCATAGCGTATCTCTCCGGCAATAAGTTGCCCAGGCAACGGCGTCAGCCGACGATCACCGGGAAGAAGGGAGAGGCGTCTCCTGCGCGGGCGACGCCTCTCCATCTAAGATGGGCTAGCTCGGACCTTCCTGGGCCGGGATGCTGTCGGTCATGGTGTCGCGGTAGAGACCTTCGTGAACGATGGTCAACTCTTCAATGGTGAAGTCGTTGCTGTCCGCCGCGATCTGCGGGCCGGAAATCTTGGAGGGCCATGCATTGATGATGTTCCATGTCACCACCGG
>CAKZVN010000351.1 GCA_937922105.1 uncultured Litorilinea sp. | reverse complement strand
GATAACCTAGCGGTCTATGCCTCGAGTCTGATCGGGTTGCGCGGCCAAGTCGAGACCTGGCTGGCAATTCTGGGCATGGATGCGCCGGCACTGCTCGGCCCGGATATTCTCAACCGCCAGATGTTGATCACCACAGCCGCGCGGCTGGTGACTAATCTCGGCTCCTTGCTCTTCACCGGTTTCTATGTGTTGGTGGCGACGGTCTTTCTGCTGCTTCAGACCACCCACCTGGCCGCGCGGTTGCACCGCGAACTTGGCCCCGACAGTCTCTTGCAGGCGCAGATGGTGCAAGTCGCCCAGCGCACCGCGCATTTCTTTGTGATCCGCGTGCGCGTCAACCTCATCGTCGCCGCGGGGATTACCATCTGGCTCTACATCCTGGGCGTAGATTTGGCGTTCTTGTGGGGAATCCTCGCCTTCTTCCTGAGCTTTGTCATGTATGTGGGGTTGGCGATTGCCGCGGTGCCGCCGGTGCTGTTGGCGTTGGCGGAGAGCGGCCCGCTGTGGGCCGTGTTGGTGATCGTCGGCGTGATGGTGATCAACGTCGGCGTGGAGAATGTGCTGGCGCCCGCGATGATGGGGCAGGGTCTCAACTTGGCGCCGGTGGTCGCGTTGGCTTCGTTGGTCTTTTGGGCGTGGATTCTCGGCCCTCTGGGGTTGATCCTGGCGATTCCGCTGACGGTCGTGGTGGTGATGCTGTTGGCGAGCTACCCCGAAACTCAGTGGCTGACCGTGTTGCTGACCATGGATACGCCCCAGTCCGGCGCGCTGGCAAAGGTGATGGAAAGCGCCGCAACGCCCGAGAGTGCACCGGCGGAATCGTAGCGCGGGCGTATGCAGAGTTGCATCTTGCGCTCGATCTGGTACCGTTATCGCCGCCGGCTCCCTTCACCCGGTTGATTGCAGTGGATTGAATTTGTTTTGACCTTGTGAGGGGGACACGCCACATGCTACCCGGAGCCGTCAAGCACACTGCCTGGCGGCGTCGCTCTTCCCAACTCATTGGCCGATTACTTCGCTTTGCTGAGGGATTCTTATGCAACTTGCCGAACGATTGAAGCGTCTAGGCACGGAGACAGCCTTTGCCGTCTCTGCTGCCGCAGCCGAGTGGGCCGCCAAAGGCCATCGCGTCTACCCCTTCCACTTGGGGGACATCAACCTGCCCACCCCGCCCAGCATCGTGGAGGGCATCAACAAGGCTATCCGCGACGGCTACACCGGCTATTGTCCCGGCGCGGGCATCCCGGAGTTACGCGCAGTCTTGGCTGACGACGTGGGCCGCAAGCGCGGGGTCACCTATAGCGCTGCCAACGTCTCGGTGCAGCCGGGCGGCAAGCCGGTGATCGGTAAATTCTTGGCTGCGGTCATGAACCCGGGGGACGAAGTGCTCTATCCCAACCCCGGCTATCCCATCTACGAGTCGCAGATCGAATTTTTCGGCGGCGTTGCCGTGCCCTATGGCTATGTGGAGACCGCCACCGGCTTCGACCTGGACATGGACGCCATTCGCCGCGCCATCACCCCGCGCACCCGTGTCCTGGTCTACAACAATTATCAGAACCCCACCGGCGCACAATCCTCGCGCCAAGAGGTCGAGGAATTGGCCGAGCTAGCCCTACGCCACGATCTCTGGGTCTTGAGCGACGACGCCTACTATGAGATGCGCTACAGCGGTGAGCCGCTCAACATCGTCAGCCTGCCCGGGATGCAGGAGCGCACGGTGATCCTCTACACCTGCTCCAAGCGCTATGCCATGACCGGCTGGCGTTGTGGCGCAGCCATCGGCCCGCAGCCCGTGATTGACGCGATCAATCGCATGAACACCAACGCCGAGTCTTGCACCACCCACTTCATCCAACGTGCCATGGTGGAGGTGATCCCCAACGATGAAGAGGGTCCTGCGTCTATCTTGGCGGAGCTGCGCCGTCGCCGGGATGCCGCGGTGGAAGGGCTGAATGCCATCGAGGACATCTCCATCCAGGCGCCGGAAAGCACTTTCTATCTCTTCCCCAACGTGACCAAGATCATGGAGCGCAAGGGGTTGGAGGACGTCAACCAACTCATGCGCGAGGCGCTGGTGCATACGGATGTGTCGTTCTGCACGCGCGAACATTTCGGCCGGCCCCAACCGGGCGAAACCCAGAAGTACATTCGCCTGGCCTATTCGGGCATTGACGTGCCGTCCATTCGCGAAGGGTTGGGGCGGCTGAAGCAGTATTTCGAGGACTAAGCGCGCGGCGTTTAACCGCATTGAACCACGGGAGCGCCGTTGCAGTCGAGACGGCTTCGAGCCGCATCGGCGCTCTCCACTTCCCCTCACACGCGTGACACTCTCCAAGCGATGGAGCTTTCCCCTTCTTTATCTGGGTCTGGCGGTCGTCATGACTTGGCCGCTGGCTGCCCACCTGGGTAGCCGGATTCCCACCGGCACCGGGAGCGACACCTGGGTCCATGTCTGGACCTTTTGGTGGCTGGCGCGGGCGTTGACTACCGGCGCGGACCCGCTCTTCACCCCCATGCTCTTTCACCCAAACGGTGCTTCCCTCACCTCGCACAACATTGCGTGGGTGAACTTCGCGCTTTGGTTTCCGTTGCAGGCCGCGTTGGGCGATCACCGCGCCTACAGCTTGACCTATCTGTTGCTCTACAGCCTGAACGCCTATGCCATGTATCTGTTCGCCTATGACACCGTGCGCGACCGGCGCGCGGCTTGGCTGGCAGGGGTGGTCTACGGCTTCTGGCCCTATGCGCTTGCCCAGTCCGACCATCCCAACATGCTGCCGCTGGCATGGCTACCGCTGGCTCTACTCTATCTGCGCCGTGCTTTGGCCCACGGCGCGTTGCGCTACATCCTCGCGGCGGGGGGCTTCCTGGCCCTACTGGGGATCGCGCGCTGGCAGTTGCTCTTCATGGCCAGCCCCATCATCGGCCTGTTCAGCCTGGCGCAGGTGATTGCCGGCGGGGTCTGGCGAAGAGCACGCACCTGGACGGCGCTGTTGGGCGCGAGCATGGTCATGGTCGTGTTCATGGCCCCTTTGGCGTTGCCCGTGGTCTATGCCCAACTGACGCGGCCCTTTGCCGATGAGTTATTGGTGCACGAACCGGAGTTCGCCGCCGATCTCGCGGCCTATGTCGTGCCCCATCAACGCAGCCTGCTCTGGTCGCCGCTGGTCGCGTACTTGCCCCCGGCGCGGCAATTTACCGAACAAGAGATTCACTTCATCGGCTACACCAACCTGGTTTTGGCCCTCGTTGGTCTGGCGACATACCGGCGGCAGGGCCTGGTGTGGGCTGCGGCTGCGCTCGTCCTGGTGGTGCTTTCTCTCGGCCCGACGCTCACCGTATGGGGGCGCGAAGTCACAGCCTTCCCTGCGCCCTATGCGCTGGTGCAAGATTGGTTCTGGGCGCGCATCGTGCGTATGCCCCACCGGTACAGTCTCTTGGTAGGGTTCCCGGTTGCCATGTTGGCGGCCTACGGCGCGCGATATTTGCTCCGGCGCGCCGGCAGCCGGGCTACGTTGTCGGCAGCTCTCTTGAGCCTGCTGGTCTTGCTCGAATCTTCACCCGGTCCCTATCCCCTGGCGGCCACGACCATCCCGCCCTGGTATCTTGCGCTGGCTGCGGAGCCGGAGCCGTTCGCCATCCTGACCTTGCCCATCTCGCCGCGCCTGACCGACAAATTCGCCATGTACTATCAGACGCGCCACGGCAAGCCACTGGTGGGCGGGCACATTTCGCGGCAACCGCGTGAGACCATCGTCTACATGGTCGGTTCACCGTGGCTCTATGAGATGCTCTTTCGCCGCACCATGGACCCGGCCCAGGGGGATGTGAGCAGGCAATTGCGGTACCTGGCGCAGGCCAATGTACGCTATGTGATCATGGACAAAGCCGGCGCGACCACCGACCAAGTCCGTGATTGGAGCGACTGGCTGACCATCCGCCCGCGCTATGAGGACGACTACCTGGTGGTCTTTGCTACCGAGCCGCAACCCGGTCTCGACTTTGACGTGGCGGATTTTTTCACCGCGGACATTGGCCTGATCCGCGCCGACTATACGCCCCACCGAGCTACCCAGGGCGACTTGCTCCGCATCGAGGCGCGCTGGGCCGCGCTAGCCGCGCCGGGTCGCGACCTGGAGATTTGCGCGTTTGTGGTGCTCCCCGCGCCCCCCGCGACATCTGAGGAGCCGCTCGGCCCGTGTATGCCTCTCCACGCCG
>CAKZVN010000350.1 GCA_937922105.1 uncultured Litorilinea sp. | reverse complement strand
CCGCGCAGGAGGAGCGCCCAGGCAAACGCCAAGGTGGCACGGGGCAGGCGCGTGCGCCACTCCGCCGGGAGCCGCGCCAGCCAGCGTTCCACCGTGCGGACTTGTCCTTGCATGACGGTGTGGCGTGCGTTTTCGTCCAGCAGCCGGGCTGCAAGCGGAAAGTCTTCGCCTGCCAGCGCGTGCTCGATGGCAAGGTCCGGGGCGCTGTGCGCGGCAAACCAAGCCGCTGCGCGGCGGTGCAAGAGGGGGACCTGGTCCGGCAAACGGCGCTGGAGATGGCCGCGCAGGAGATCGGCAAAGAGGCGGTGATAGCGCACCCAGCGCAGCCTGTCTGCGCCGGGATGGGGAGCCTCAACGGGGGTCAAGAATAGATTCTTGGCGATGACGGTCTCCAGGTCGGCCTGCGCGTCTTGGGAAGTGGTAACTGCGGCGCATAACTCGGCACACAGCGCAGGAAGAATTGCGGTCTGCATCAAAAAGAGTTGGAGATGGGGTGGCTGCTGGTTGAGCACCTCTTGCGCCAAATAGTCGAGGATGAACTGGTCGCTGTGGAGGAGTCGCTCCAGAAGCGCGCCAGGGTCGGCTTCACCTTGCAGCGCCAGCGCAGCCAAGTGTAACCCGGCGGCCCAGCCCTCGGTGCGCTCGGCGAGACGCGCTGCTTCTGCCGGGTCGAGGGGGAGCGCCAGGTTCTCGGTGAGCAGCGCAACAGCTTCCGGTGCGGTAAAGCGCAGGTCGGCGCTGCGTAGCTCCAGGAGCAGGCCGCGTGCGCGCAAACGGTGGAGGGGCAGTGGCGGGTCGGCGCGCGTGACGATCCAGAGGTGAAAGATAGGCGGCGCGGCCTCGACCAGTTGCGCGACTTGGGCATGAATCTCCGGCTGTTCGATCAGGTGGTAATCGTCCAACACCAACACAAGGGGAGCCGGCGCTGTCGCCAACTCGTTGAGGAGTGCGGTGAGCAGCACGGGTAGTGGCGGCGGCTGGGGGGTGTCCAGCCCGGATACCAGGGGATTCTCCACCATGCCGGCGCGCTGTAGGGAAGCGCCTACATAGCGCCAAAAGCGCAATGGGTCGTCGTCGGTCTCATGCAGGGTGAGCCAGGCAACGCGCAGACCGCCGGTTTGCTGGAGATGGTGCGCGGCGACGACTGCGGCGGTGGTCTTGCCGAAACCCGCGGGCGCGCTGACGACGGTGAGCGGTACGGTTGCGCCCCGGGCGAGCCGCTCGACCAGACGTGTGCGCGGGATCAGATGCTCGCGCACGGGGGGCGGTGTCAGTTTGGTCAACAAGAGTGTAGCGGTCACAGCTTGGATTATACCGAAGCTGGGGCGGCTGTGACCAACCGGGGAGGGTCACACGCCTTGCCGACCTACAGCACGTTGCGCAGTTCGGGGTCCAGGTAGTCGCGCAGCCAGTCGCCCAAGAGGTTGATGGACAAGACGGTGACGAAGATCGCCATGCCGGGGATGAAGGTCATCCACCACGAGGTGAAGATGTGGCTGCGCCCGTCGGCGAGCATACCGCCCCAGGTGGGGGTCTTGGGGTCCACGCCGAGACCGAGGAAGGTCAAGGCGGCTTCGAGGATGATGACGCCCGCTACGGAGAAGGTCGCCAGCACGATGATGGGGGTGATGACGTTGGGAAGAATGTGTTTGACCAGGAGGATCGGGGTGCGGACGCCGATGCAACGCGCGGCTTCCACATATTCTTTTTCGCGCGCGGAAAAGACTTGGCCGCGGATCACGCGCGCATAGCCGACCCAACCGGTGATGCCGATGACGATGACTTCATTCCAAAGGCCGCCGCCCACGACGGCGACGACGGCAATGACTAGCAACACGAAGGGAAAAGCCAGTTGCACGTCGCCGACGCGCATGATGATGTCATCCAACCAGCCGCCCCAATAGCCGCTGACCAAGCCGAGCAGGATGCCGAGTACACAGGAAATGGCAACCGCCAAGATACCGACGATGAGCGAGACGCGCGAGCCGTAAATCAGCCGGCTCAAGACGTCGCGCCCCAGGTGGTCGGTGCCCAGCCAGTGCCCCTTCTCCAGCGCGCGCGCCGAAAAGGGAGGCAGCAGCCGGTCGGAGAGGGTTTGCGCAGTGGGGGAAAAGGGCGAAACGACATCGGCAAAGATAGCGGAAAAGACCACCAGCCCCAAGATGAAAAGGCCGATCAGTCCGAGCCGGCTGCGCGCCAGGGAGCGCCAGGCGCGCTCTAGCTCTTCCAGGCGGGTGCGTTCGCGTTGAAAAGGAGAGATTGCGGCTTGGGTATTGGCCGTCACTTGCGTTCTTGCCCTCCGAGGCGGATGCGCGGGTCCAGGGCGACGTAGAGGATGTCTACCAGCAGATTGATGAGGACGAAGCCCACCGCGACATAAAAGACGACGGTCTGTACGATGGGGAAGTCGCGCAGGGTGATGGCGTTGATGGCGAGTAGCCCGACACCGGGCCAGCCGAAGATGGTCTCGGTGATGATGGAGCCGCCCAGCAGGCTGCCCAAGTCCAGCGCAAAGAGTGTGACCAGGGGGATGGCGGCGTTGCGGAGACCGTGGACACTGATGACCAGGCGTTGGGGCAAGCCTTTGGCGCGCGCGGTACGGATGTAGTCCTTGCTTAGGACTTCCAACATGCTGGACCGCACGATGCGCGTCATGCGCGCGGTGGCAGGCGCAGCCAGGGTGACCGCGGGCAGGATCAAATAGCGGATGTCGTAGCCTTGCCGCCCGGAGGTGGGCAACCAGCCCAGGGTCACGGCAAAGAGCAAGATCAGCATGAGGCCCAGCCAGAAGGACGGGATACATTGGCCGAAGAGCGCCACGACCATAGAGCCGTTGTCCAGCGCGGTGCCGCGGCGGACGGCAGCCAGGATGCCGAGGAAGAGAGAAAGCACGATGATCAGCAACCAGGCTGACAGGGCTAAATGGATGGTAGCCGGCAAGCGCGAGAAGACAATCTCACGCGCAGGGATGTGGCGGAAGGTGAGGGAGTCGCCGAAGTCGCCCTGGATGGCGCGCACCATGTAATAGTAGAACTGTACCGGAAGCGGGCGGTCGAGGCCGAGGTAGATGCGCATGCGCTCGACAGCTTCGGGGTCCGCCTCTAGCGGCAACATGGCGCGTGCGGGGTCACCGGTGAGTTGGAGCAGGAAGAAGGTTGCCATCATCACGCCGATGATGACGATGACCGATTGGAGCAACCGTCTGATGATATAAGCGCCCATGAACGCTGTTCGCTTCTAAGTCGGTGTGCGGAGCCGGTGGCGGGGGCAGAACGCACGCCCGCCGCCGGTGTGGGGCAGACTACCGGGAGAGGCAAGAGGCTGTTCCCGGTAGTCTGCCCCGGCACGTGGCTATTGGTTGAGGCGCATGTCCTTGTAAAGGACTAGCTCATCCGGTCGCGGCGTCCACTCCAGGTTGTCGGAGGTGCCAAAGAGCAATTGAACGGCATAGCCCCAGATGGCGACGGCATCGTCGTAGATCATCTGCTCGGCTTCCCAGTACATCTGGCGGCGCTTCTCCACGTCCAACTCGGTGCGCGCCTCGCGGCAGAGCGCGTCGAAGGCCGGGTTGTTGTAGTGGTGCGAGCGGGTGGCGAAGAAGGACTCGGAGTGCCAGTATTCGCAGATGGCGTAGTCGCCGTCCAGCGTGGCGGTGCCCCAGGTGATGTGATGGAAGCCCTTGAGGTCGGGATTCTCCCACAGGGCTTGACCGGCTGCGCCTATGTCCACAAACTTCAACTCGATGTTGAACCCGACTTTTTCCAACTCGCCTGCCAGGGCCTCGCCCACTTCTTTGTCATAGGGGATGCGGCCCACCAGTTGGGTCATTTCGATGGGTTCGCCGTTATAGCCGGCCGCGGCCATAAGTTCGGCAGCTTTGTCCGGGTCATAGGGGTAGGGGGCGAGGTCGGGGTTGTAGCCGAAGTAGTGGGGCAGGGACATGGCTGCGACGCGGTAGCCGCGACCGCTCAACACGAAGTCAATGATGGCGTCGAAGTTGGACGCGTAGTTGAGCGCCTGGCGCAATTCCTTGCTGTCGGTGGGCGGCTTGTTGGTGATCAGCGGGTAGAAGCTGACGCGGTTGCCGATGACTTCGGCCAAACGCACGCCGGACGCCCGCGCAATCGCCTCGGCTTCGGTGGGGGGCACAGCGGTGATCAGCTGGGCCTCGCCTGCCAGGAGCGCCGCGACGCGGGTGGCGGGTTCGGCAACCGCGGTTTGGATCACGCGCGTGATCTGTGGCTTGCCGCCCCAGTAGCCGTCGTAGGCTTCGAGGACGATCTCACCGTCCAACGCCCAGGAAACGACGCGGTAGGGACCAGTGCCGTCGGCGTTTTGCTGCATACCGGGCAAGCCTTGCTCCTCGGCGAAACGCGGGTTGACAATGGTCGCAGGCGTGCCCGCCAGTTTCTTGAGGAAGAGCGGGTCCGGCTTTTCCTGCGAGCTGATGCGCACGGTGTAGTCGTCTATGATTTCCGGGACTTTGAAGGTGAACTGGCTGAGTTGGGGCGGCTGGTTGTCCGGGTTGAGGTAGCGCTCGAAGCTGTACTTGACGGCTTCGGCGGTGAAGGGGTCACCGCTGTGGAAGGTGACGCCCTCGCGCAGCTTAAACTCGTAGGTGAGATCGTCAATGCGTTCCCAAGAGACAGCTAGCTGGGGCAGGATGTCCATGCCGTCAGGTGAGAGCGCGACTAGGTTTTCGTAGATGTTGGTGGTGAGTACGCGCTGAGCGCCGCTGGCGTGAAGCTGAGGTTCCAGGTTGGTGTTTTGCGGCGTAATGATGCGCAGGACTACGTCGGTGCTTGCCGGTTGGGTGGCGGGTGCGGGCTGGGCAGCGGGCGCAGCCGGTGCAGCTGGCGCAGCGGCGGGCGGCTGGAGTACGTCCGCCGAGGGCGGCGCGCACGCAGCCAACGTCAGCGCCAAGATCAACAGAAAACTCAATCCGGTCCAGAGTCTTCGCATGGTGATTTCCCCCAGGGCTAATGGTGTGACGAAACGGTTGTGCGATGGCAACACAGTAGCAACGTGGAAAAGCGGCGGTCAGGGGTGGCTGCCTGGAGATGTATGCAATGGGTTGGAATTTGCGTTGCGTAGGATGCAACGTTAAGAACACAGCGTGTGAACGGCCTAGCTGAACGTTGTAAAAAGTCTACTGCAAGAAGGCGTGTTTCGTCAAAGCGGGTTTTCGCGGCCTGTGCGTCCCAAATTTTGGCACGGTCGAATTTCACCCCGTCCTTCCCCAAGTGTGGGAAGAGAGCACCTCCTCGCCACACCTTGGCGGTTTGCTCGCTAGATAGCAAAGAAAGTCATGCTGAGCGCAGCTGCCCGCCCTGAGCGCAGTGAAGGGAAGCATCCCCCTCTGGTGGTCTGTCGGGATTCTTCGTCGCTGCGCTCCTCAGCATGACGACTACTTGGCGAACGAACCACTTAGCGGATGCGCTCGATGGAGTGGGCGCGACCGGAAGCACAGGTGATGAGGACAGCGCCCAACTCGATTGGCCCGCCGGCAAGGGTGAGGGGGTCTCCGGTGGGCAGGCGTAGGCGGGTACGCTTGACGAAACCGCTGGGCGCGTAGCCTTGGATGCCTGCGTTGGGACCGGTCATGCCCACGTCGGTGACATAGGCTGTGCCGTTGGGCAAGATGCGCGTGTCGAGCGTGGGGACGTGGGTATGGGTTCCCACCAGGGCGGTGACGCGACCGTCCACGGCAAAGCCGACGCTGAGTTTCTCGGTGACGGACTCGCCGTGAAAGTCCACCAGGATGAGGTCGGTCTGGTTCTGCCAAGCGTCTAGCTGGGCATCCAGCGCGGCAAGGGGCGCGTCGGCAGCAGGGAGGGCGCTGCGGCTGATTACGTTGATGACGCCCAGGCGCACGGCGTGTGCGCCGTTGCCACGTGTGAGGATGGTCGCGCCGCGTCCCGGGACTTGGTCACCGTAGTTGAGGGGGCGCAAAATGCGCGGATCGGCATGAATGCTCATCCCCTCGGGGCCGTCCCACGAATGGTTACCGCCCGTCACCAAGTCCACGCCCAGGGCAAAGAGTCGTGTGAGCGAGGGGGTGGTCATGCCGCAGTTGCCGGGGGAGGGGTTGTGCCGGGTGATGTCCAGGTTCTCGGCGTTGGCGATGACAAAGTCGGGATGGTAGGTCGCGCGCAATTCAGGGAGACGCGTCTCCAGATAGGCAAGGGCCGTCTCACCGACGATGTCGCCGATGAAGAGGAGTTTCGTCATGTGGCGTAGTCTCCTGTCTGTGAATGGTTTAACGCGAAGCCGGTTGTATCATGGCGAGCGGGCGGTTGGTGTCGGACCCGGCACGGCGGACACCCTGGCGGACGAGCGCCGGGCACAAGCGTACCACAGGGCGGTCTCGTCGTGCGACTTGCGGGGTGCGTCGCCACAGGGGAATGTTTCGCGGGGATGCGGCGAGTTGTGGTATAGTGTCCCCGGCTCTTCACCGCGAGCCGTCCCACTCGGACCCGATTTACACACGCAAGTCGACGCGTCGCGTCGAGCCACACAGCCGGACAGGAAGCCTGCCCAATGACCACTTCTCTGCGCAGCGACCGCTGGTTTGCCCGCGGCGATGAGATGGGGCTGCGCCATCGCGCGCTGCTTACCGTGCATGGGTATGACCCGGAAACGGTGGTCGGCAAACCGATCATTGGTATCTGTAACCCGACCAGCGATTACAATCCCTGCGAGATCGGTTTTCGGGAACTCGTGCCGCTGATCAAGCGCGGGGTGGTGGAGGCGGGGGGCATTCCGCTGGAATTCCCCACCATGGCGTTGGGCGAGGACCTGCTCAAGCCTTCGGCGATGCTTTATCGCAACCTGGTGGCAATGGACATCGAGGAGTCGCTGCGCGGCTATCCGGTGGATGGGGTGGTGCTTTTGACCAACTGCGACAAGACGACTCCTGCGCAGTTGATGGCTGCCGCCAGCGCCAACTTGCCCGCGCTCCAATTTAACGCCGGACCCAAAGCCGCAGGCTATTTCCGCAATGAGACGATCTCCAGCGGCACCGATCTGTGGCGGTACTGGGACGAATATCGCCAGGGGCGCATGGATCAGGCCGAATGGAAGCGCTTCGAGGCTTGTCTATTCTGCTCCAGCGGGTCGTGCAACGAGATGGGCACTACCTCGACCATGACGTTGCTTTCCGAGACGCTGGGCATGATGTTGCCGGGCAGTAGCACGATTCCGGCCCACGACAGCCGGCGCAGCCAGGCTGCGGTTGCGGTGGGGCGGCGGATCGTGGGGATGGTGCAAGAGGAGTTACGCCCGCGCCAAATTTTGACCGCGGCGGCATTTGCCAACGCGGTGCGCATGTTGGCGATCATCGGCGGCAGCACCAACGCGATCCTGCACCTGATCGCAATCGCCGGACGCTGTGGGATCACACTGGCGTTGGAGCAGATTGACGAGTTGTCGCGCGGCGCGCCGTTGCTGGCGAATCTCAAGCCGGCGGGGCGCTATTTAATGGCGGACTTGGACCGCGCCGGGGGCGCGCCTGCGCTGATCAAGGAAGCCGCGGCCTGGCTGGATTTGGAAACGCTGACCTGCACAGGGCGCCGCCTGGGCGAGAACGTGGCGCACGCGCACCGCTTTGACCCGGACGTGATCCGGTCGCCGGAAAGTGCGCTGGGGCAGGGCGGCGCGCTGGTGGCGCTGCGCGGCAATCTCGTACCACGCGGGGCTGTCCTCAAGGCGGCGGCGGCGGACCCGGCGCTGCTCAATCACACAGGCCCCGCGCTGGTCTTCGACACCTATGGCGAAATGCTGGCGCGCATTGACCGGGACGATTTGCCGGTGACGCCTCAGCATGTGCTGGTGCTGCGGAATAGCGGACCGAAGGGCGTCCCGGGTATGCCCGAATGGGGTCAGATTCCCTTGCCGCTCAAGTTGCTCAAACAGGGGGTGCGCGACATGGTGCGCATCAGCGACGCGCGCATGAGCGGTACGAGTTACGGCACCGTCGTTCTCCATGCTGCGCCGGAGTCGGCTGCAGGCGGGCCGTTGGCGGTGGTGCGCGATGGCGACTTGATCCGCTTGGATGTGACGGCGCGACGGCTGGACTTGCTGGTGGATGAAGACGAACTGGCGGCGCGACTCGCGGCTTGGTCGCCGCCGCCTACGCGCCATCTGCGCGGCTACCCGCGCCTTTATATCGAGCATGTGTTGCAGGCGGACGAGGGATGCGATTTCGACTTTCTGCGCCCGCAGAGCGCCGAGGCAATGGCATTTGTGGAGCCGGAGGTCGGGCGTTCGTGAGCGCGCAGGGTGGGTGAGCCGGAGCGCCCAGGAGTAAAGTCCTGGACCATGAAGCAACGCCCCCTGAAGGGGCTTGAAGAGACGGCTAGCCCCCTTGCGCGGGCGTCGTTGGTAGTCGGGTGCTTTACCGTCCGGCGCGCGCAAATAGCCCCTAG
>CAKZVN010000349.1 GCA_937922105.1 uncultured Litorilinea sp. | reverse complement strand
GCATCGAGTGCTTCGATATCAGCACCCTGCAGGGCACCAACACCGTCGGCTCCATGGTCGTTTTCAACCGCGGCGTGCCGGATAAATCCGCCTACAAGCGCTTCAAGATTCGCGGCAAGGGCAGCCAGGGCGAACCCGACGACTTCGCCAGTATGCGCGAAATGCTGCGCCGCCGCTTCCGCCGCCTGGTGGAGGACAACCGTTCCCCCGACCCCGGCGCCAAAAGCCGCAAAGACGACGGCTTCTCCCTCGCCCCCGACCTGGTCATCATTGACGGCGGCAAGGGGCAACTGGGTGTCGCCATGGAGGTACTGGAGGAACTGGGGCTGCTGGGCCGTTTTGCCGTGGTCGGCTTAGCCAAGCGCGAGGAAGAGATCTTCCTCCCCGGTCGCGCCGAGCCGCTCTGGCTCAAGCGCGGCAGCCATGCCCTTCACCTGGTCCAGCGGGTGCGCGACGAGGCCCACCGCTATGCCATCACCTATCACCGCAACCTGCGCCGCAAAGAACAGACCCGTTCCGTCTTGGACGAGGTGCGCGGCATCGGCCCGGCCCGGCGCAAGGCCCTGCTCACCTATTTCAACGGCGACCTCGACCGCATCCGCCAAGCCACGGTCGAGGAACTCTGCACCGTGCCCGGCATGAACCGCCGCTCCGCCGAGTTGCTCAAAAACCACTTGTAACCAGGCCGGACACCACCCGTGAACCCGAACCGCCCCAATCGGCCCAGCCCCCTCACCGTCGTCATCGAGCAACTGGCAAAGTGGGGTATCCCCACCGACGAACTGCGTCACGAGTTGCAAGGCGCGGTGCGCTGGGTGGACTTGGACCCGCGCCAGGAACTCTTTGCCCAGGGCGACCCGTTGACCGCGGCCTATTTTCTCTACGAAGGCAGCATCATCCAGGAGCGCATCACCCAAGATGCCGAGGGGCGGCGCCGCGCATCGCTGCGCCGCGAGGCCCACCACGGCGAATGGATCGGTCATTATGACCTGCTCTATGCCCAGCGGTACAGCGCCAACACGCGCGCGCTGGGCTTCGCCGTGTTGGTCGAGGTCCAAGCCGCAGCCTTCAACCGTCTGATCCACCGCTACCCGCTGCTACGCCGGCGCATCGCACCGTTGGACCGCATCGGTCGCTTGCGGACCATCCCCCTCTTTGCCAAGTTGGACCTCACGGCACTGGCTTATTTAGCCGACGCTTGCGCCATCGAACTTATTCCGCAAGGCACGATTCTGTATGACCCGCCACGCGACGCCACCCACGTCTTCATCGTAGACCAGGGCCAAGTCCTCCTCACCGGCGACAACTATCCCACCACGCTGCTGGGCAACGGCATGGCTTTCGGCTTCCTAAAGCAGCCCATTCCACGCCAAGACGACCCGCCGCCCTACGATCACCAAGCGCAGACCACGGTACAATCGCTGATCATCACCATCCCACGCCAGGCGTTGAGTCTGCTCGCCGACATTGACATCGAGGAGGAGGGCGCCGCACTGCGCGACGCTGCGCTTACCACGCTGGCTGCGACCACCGTGCTGGAAGAGTACGACGCCGCCCAGCAGCGCACTCTCTTGGGCTACATGAGCCACTATCTCATCCCCACCCATCACCTGCTGATGCAACAAGGTGAAGTGGGCGACAGTTTGTGGATTCTCATGCCCGGCAGCCGCGCCATGCTCCACGCCCTGGACCAGGGGCAGGCGCTCCAGCCCACACTGATCGTCGGTCCCAACTATTTTGAGGAGGGCGCGCTCAAATCGGAACAGCCCATCGGCTCCACCGTACAGGCCGAGCCGGGGAGCCAATGGCTCCACCTCCACCGGGACGACTTTCGCACCTTTGCGCGCGACCACGGCTGGCATCTGCTCAACCAACTCAAAATCAGCCCCCAAGCCACGCGCAATCTGGGTGAAGACCGCGAGCGCCGGCGCTATCCCTGGCTGGAACCCAACGAAAATCTGATCATCTTCCAGCGACGCCACTGGCTTGCCCTGCTCCAGCGCTTGATCTTTCCCACGCTCTTCTCTGGTGTAGTGCTCATCCTCTATCTGGCGGCATTGGGGCAAGGCTGGCGCGGGGCATGGCTCAACTGGACAGCCGCGCTGCTCGGCCTGGCTGCTGCCATCCAGTTTGCCTGGGGCATCCTCGACTATCTCAACGACTACTTGCTGGTCACCAATCAGCGGCTGGTGCGCCAAGAAAAGGTGCTCTTCATCACCGAAAAGCGCCAATCCGCGGTCCTGGAACAAGTCCGTAGCATCGATATCACGTCCGACCTCTTGGGCAAACTCTTCGACTATGGGCGGATCACCATCCAAACCGCGGCGACCGGCGGCGCCATCGAATTCGACTATGTGCCCGCTGCGCCCCAGATCAAAGCGCAAATCTTGGAGCAACAGAACCTGCGCCGCCGGCATACCCAAGCCTCCCAGCGCATGGTGATCCAGACCATGCTGGAAGACCGCTTCGGGCTACGCCTGCGCCTGCCCGTGCGCGTGCGCCCGGAGATCCCCACGCCGCCCACGCCGCCGCGCGGCTGGTGGGAGCGCGTGCGCCGCTGGTTCGACCTCAACGCCCACCTTGCCGTGCGCCTGGACGACCGCATCATCTGGCGCAAGCACTGGATTCTCCTAGTCTATACCACCGCCGCACCGGCAGCGACGCTGGCTCTGATCGTGGGGCTGCTGGTGGGACAATGGTGGCTACCCGCTGCGCTCGCGCCCTACATCCCGCCGCTCACGGTTGTCCTGGTCCTCTTCGGTCTGGTCGCCCTGGGGTGGCTGGCGTGGAACATCGCCGATTGGCGCAACGACACTTACGAGATTGACGACCGCTCAGTGGTAGACGTGGAGAAGAAACCCTTCTTCTTCGACGAAGAACGGCGCACCGCCCTCCTCAGCGACATCGAAAACATCGAGGTGAGCATCCCCAGCCCGCTTCACTATCTCCTTAACTTCGGCAATGTCCGCCTGCGCACCGCCGCCGCGGACGGCGACTTCACCTTCGACTGGGTCCCCGACCCGCGCGGCGTCGCCGACGAGATTCGCCGTCGCATGGAGCTATACCGCAATCAACAAGAAGTGGAACAGGCGCGGCGGCGCGCCCAAGAGTTGCCCGATTGGTTCGAGATGTACAACCGCATGGAGCCGGACATCGCCCAGCTTTGGTCGGAGAGCAACCCCTAAACGCTCACCAGCCGAAGCTCAGCCGATCAATCAGCCGTCTGGGCAGCGCGGCTGCGCGCATCTGGTTTTGGGTTAACTCAATGGCATAGGGGACGCGAATCTGGCTCCACTGGTTGCGCGCCAGATCATAGAGGGCATAAGCCGCGCGTGGGTCGTTGTCGCGCGGTTGGCCCACGCTGCCGGGGTTGAGAATAAGCCGCCGCTCACCCAGTGCCTGCGGGCCGTTGTTGCTAGAGGGTACCTCGGCCTCACTTATGCCGTCGGGATTGTGTGGGGCGTAGAAGATGACTGGGCTATG
>CAKZVN010000348.1 GCA_937922105.1 uncultured Litorilinea sp. | reverse complement strand
CTGGGACTTGACCGGTAGCGAACAAGCGACGCTGCTGGCAAGTGTCCAACCCACCGCCCAAGCGGGAGACGCCTCCTCACCCGCGGTGGTCTGGGTAAATGTGGGACAAGGTGCGGCGGTTCTCTTTGCCTATGATCTGCCACACACGGTAGCGCGTTTGCGCCAGGGCAACGCCGACCATGTCGATCTTTGTTTCGCCGGACTGGATGGCATCTATCGCCCCAGTGAGTTGTTTGTGGGGCAACTGCCCGTCGCGCAGATGCGGATTCCCCAGGCCGATATCCATACCGCGTTATTGGCGCGTTTGGTCGAGGAATTGGCCCCGCGACCGCGCATCTGGTACTATCCACACGCCGATCAGACCAGCGCGCTGATCATGACGAGTGATGACGATTGGTCCACTTTGGAGCAATTTGAAACGTTGCTGGCAGGACTCCGCAAGCGACAGGCGCGCTGCACTTTCTACGTTGTCCCCAAGACCAAGCTGGAACGCGCACACATGGATCGCTGGGAAGCCGATGGGCATACCTTCAGCGTCCATCCGGCGTTGGAAATGGATACTGTGCGCGGTATGAAGATGCTGGAGCCACAGAGCCGGTTGATTGAACCCATGCTTGAGGACAACATCCACCGCCACCAACAGCAGTTCGGGCGTCCGGTCCGCACGATTCGCCACCACGCCGTGCGCTGGCTTGGCTATGTGGATGCGGCCCGCGTCTTAGCCGGATTGGGCGTGCGCATGGACCTCAACTACATTGCCGTATCACCTTATCTCGGATACCTTTGTGGCTCGGGACGCCCGTTGCGCTTTGTAGACGAGGACGGCGCGCTCCTCGATTGTTTCCAACAGCCGACGCACTGGACCGAGGAGTGTCTCATCCATCCCGAATTCGTGTTCAGCTTCAAGTGGACAGTGGAACGTGCGCTGACAGAAACCGGCGCGATCATCCGGCAGGCGGCACAGCAGTACTACACGCCGATTGCCATCAACTCGCATCCGGTCAGCTTTGCCACCTATTCCAGTCCCCTGATCGAGGGTAACTGGGACACTGCACTTGCCGAGGGGATGCCGATTCTGTCCGCTGATGCTTGGCTGGAATGGACCGCGGCGCGTGATAAGATTCGCTTGTCCCTACACGCCGGTGGCACAATGCTCTACACGGCTGAGTCGCTGGACGCGGTGACCATTCTGCTGCCACCCGGCGCATCCGTCGTGGATGGCGGCACCGGTGAAGTCACGACCCAGCGACGCTGGGGGCGCCCCTACACGGCGATCACACTCATCCATGTGCCCGCCGGCAGCCGACACAATATCACGTACACGAATTAGATAAGCAAAGCAATGAAGATCGTCAAGATCGAAACGATTCCCGTTCAAGTTCCTATCCATCCTCAGCGTGCCATCCACAGCGGGCGGGGCAGCCATACCGTATCCCCCTTCCTGCTTGTCAAGGTCCATACCGATGCCGGGATTGTCGGGCTGGGTGAGGTCTCCTGCACGCCGACATGGAGCGGCGAGGATCAGGTGACGGCGGCGCACTTTATCCACCACATCCTTGCCCCGTTCCTCATCGGACAGAACCCGACCCAGATTGAGCGCATCATGCGGCAGATAAACCGCGCCCTTGCCAACAATCCGTTCACCAAATCAGCCATTGAGATGGCCTTATGGGACATCGTGGGCAAAGCAGCAGGCTTGCCACTCTACCAACTGCTTGGCGGTGCCGTACGCGATTTTGTGCCCACCAAGTTCTCCGTCTCCGGCTTGGCGCCTGATAAGGCTGCCGAGATTGCGTCCTGGGCTGTCGAACAGGGCTTTCGCAAGCTAAAAGTGAAAGTAGGCCTTGACCCCGACGGGGATGTGGCCCGCGTTGAGGCTGTGCGCGAGGCGGTTGGGGCGCAGGTGTGTCTGGGCGTGGACGCTAACGGCGGCTGGTCACCGCACGTAGCGATTCAAACGGTACATCGGCTTTACGACTACGACATCTACTTCGTTGAACAACCGACCCCGGAGCAGGACGTAGCCTGGCTCGCCGACGTGCGCAATCATATCCGTCTCCCCGTCATGGCTGATGAGAGTGTCTATACCCCGCAAGATGCCATGGCGATCGTACGCGCCAACGCCGCCGATGTCCTGTCCCTCTATGTGGGCAAGGGCGGTATCGGTCCGGCGCGTAAAATCGCTGCGGTTGCCGAGGCAGCCGGTCTGGTCTGTACAGTGGGCAGCAATCTGGAACTGGGGATCGGTAACGCAGCGATGATTCACCTGGCATTGGCAACACCGGCTATTGATGCCGAAACCTATCCCTGCGATATCCTTAGCCCGTTCTTCTATGAAACCGACCTACTCACAGAGCCGCTTCCCATTGTCGCCGGCGCGGCCCATGCCCCCTCAGGACCCGGCTTAGGTGTCACGCTCGATGATGAGAAGGTAGCGCACTACCGCTCCGATCGCTAGAGGTTCTGTCATCTTCTAAGACTTTCAGAAAGTAGCAGCGGCTGATGCTTGACAAGCTACCGTGTTGTTGCTATACTCTTGCCCAATAGATTAATTAAAAAATCAAGAGGCGCATCATGTCTGAACTTGTCCCCAAGAGTCCTCCCTCCCCTCCCCTATTGACCCTGCCGGAAGAATTCGATGCGTCCATCTTGGCGGGACAGCTTGCGCCCAGCAGCATCGCCATGTACCAGCGAGATTTTCTTGCTTACGCGGCCTTCGCCGGCTCCGCCGAGGCTGTGGCGTCTCCGGCAACCCTGGCGCGCTGGCGCACTGCGTTAGCCCAAGAGACCCGCATGAGTCCCAATACCATCAACCGTATGCTCAGTGCAGTGAAACGCATCATGCGCGAAGCTGCCAACCAAGGCTATCTCTCCGCCGAGGTCGCCCAGGGCTTCGACCAAGTAGTAGGTGTGAAAGCATCGGCGCTCAAGGATCGCATCAAGGAGAACGCACGCGTGCGCATCGCGCCGGAGACCATGCGCGACCTTTGCGAGACACCGGAGCGTGAACGGCTCATCGGCCTGCGCGACGCGGCGCTCTTGGCGACGCTGGCAGGCAGCGGCTTACGCGTAAGCGAACTGGCCGGGCTGACGGTGGGGCAGATTCACACGAAAGGAGACGGGACCGTCCTGTCTGTGCGCGGCAAGAACGATGTAACCTACCGTGAGGCGCCCTTGAGCCGGGAGGCATTTGAGCGCATCCAGGCTTGGCTGGATGCGCGTCCGGTGCCCAGCGATTACATCTTCACAGCGTTCGACGGTCGTGGCGATCGCTTGACCGCGCGGCCCATGTCTTCGCCTGCGATCTGGAAGGTAGTGCGTCGCTATGCCCTAGAGGCAGGTTTGAGCGATGTCAAACCGCACGACTTTCGCCGCTTTGTGGGTACGCAACTAGCGAAACGCGATATTCGCAAAGCCCAACGCGCGTTGGGTCATAAGCGGCTGGAAACGACAGCACGTCACTACGTGCTGGACGAACTGGAACCGGGGTTGACCGACAATCTGTATTAGCCAACCCCATCATCCGCCTCTACCCCGAAGTTCTCTCGCGCCGTTTCTCCCACCACGAAACACCAATCAACAGACCCAGCACAGCCGCAATTGCCACGAGCACAGCGGCTGCGCGCGTCCCACCGCCGGTTGCAGGTAAATCATCCGGCTGCGGTGTGCCGGTCCCAGGCGGTTGTGCCAAGCTGGGCGCTTCAGGCGTCGTGACAGCCTGTGGTGGGATGATGCCGGTAGGCTCTTCTCCTGCAGCAGGTGTTGCCTCTTCCTCTGTAGGGGGCGTCGGCAAGTCAAGTTCTGGGATTACCGTCTCTTTCTCGCCCGGTGTTGCAGTCACTTCTGGTGTGGCTACCACGGTCGGTGTCGGCTCCGGTGTGACGGTATGGGTGGCGGTCGCCGTGGGCAAGGGTGTCGGCGTGCGCGTGGCGGTCGCCGTGTGCGTGGCGGTCGGTGTCGGCTCCGGTGTCGCGGTATGGGTGGCGGTTGGGGTACGTGTGGGCGCTCGGGTCGGGGTCGCACTGGGCACCACAATGCCGAGCGTCACACCGCTATGAGGAGACTCTACCGCGACAGTCTCATCGGGCAAGGCAAAGGCAGCAATGGTATTGACGCTCCCCAGCGGCAAGCGAACTTCGACTTGCCAAACGCCTTCCTCATCTGTCTCCACATCGGTGAGTCGCGTGCCATTGATCTCGACCGCCAACCGCGCGCCGGGAGCCGCCGTGCCGCGCAGGACAAACAACTCGGCATCCTCCACCTGGATTCGTTCCACGATGGTCAGGGTCAGCGGGATGACTGTCGGCGTCGGAGAGGGCGTTACCGGCGCGACGGTTGCCGTGAGTATGAAAGTCTCAGCCGGGGTAGGAACCGGCCCAACCGGCGGTAGTGGTGTTGCCGGAACCGGCGCTGATCCCTGCGCAGCATCGGCTTCCGGTGTCGGTGGCGGCGTAGGGGCAGCAATGGTCGGTGTCGCTGTGGCAGTTGGGATGTGGGTGACCGTTGCAGTCCACGTTGCCGTGGCTGTCGCTGTCGCAGTCGGTCGCGGTGTCACCGTAGGCGTTGCCGTCGGTGTAAGAGTCGGGGTCGCCGTCATCGTCGGCGTGGCGGTAGGCGTAGCGGTGGCAGTCGGCGTAGCGGTGGCAGTCGGCGTCGCTGTGCTCGTTGGTGTGCTGGTCGGCGTGTTGGTTGCCGTCGGGGTTGAGGTTGGAGTCGGTGTTGCCGTATGGGTC
>CAKZVN010000347.1 GCA_937922105.1 uncultured Litorilinea sp. | reverse complement strand
TCCAGCGTCGTGCCGGAGCCGAGCACACGATGAGACGGGACACCCAGTTCACCGGCATAGCGCGCGGTGAGGTGGGTCATGATATCCACCGGGTTGGTGGCGACGACCAGGATGGCGCCCGGCGCATAGCGCAGAACTTGGGGTACGATGCTGCGGAAGATGGCGGCGTTGCGGTCAAGCAATTCCAGACGCGTCTCACCGGGGCGTTGGTTAACGCCCGCGGTGAGGACGACGACGCGGCAATCCTCCAGGTCGCTGTAATCCCCGGCGCGCACATCCAGGCCCTGGGCAAAGGGAACGGCGTGGCGGATGTCGTCGGCTTCGGCTTGGGC
Organism: uncultured Litorilinea sp.; assembly: GCA_937922105.1. Taxonomy (GTDB): domain Bacteria; phylum Chloroflexota; class Anaerolineae; order Caldilineales; family Caldilineaceae; genus QEUY01. The sequence goes on along the minus strand of CAKZVN010000347.1, from coordinate 4,024 downwards.
GCGTTCACGGTTGATGTCCACAAGCACGATTTCGCGACCGACGCCGGTCATGACCATGGCGTAGGCGGCAGTAGACCCTACGAGACCGCTGCCGACAATGCCGATTTTTCCGGTAGGTTGCATGGCGAAGCTCCTTTCTCAGGTCTGCGCTGGAAACCGCCGGTGGCGAACTGCCGGCTTGCGTGGCTAGTCGCTGCTTCCGGCGGGGGCTAGGCCGACCAGGCGACGCACCTCATGGGCAGGAGCGCCGAGACTGTCCAGGATGTCGGCTGCAACACGCAGCCCGCCCAGCGCTACGGCTGCGGTGGATTGGCCCGGGAAAATGCTGTCACCGACCATCCAGAGGCGCGGTGCCAAGCGTGGTCCCCAGGCACGGAGCAAGTCGGTTTGGGGAAAGCCGCCGACCCAGCCCCAGCGGCGCCGAGTAAAGCGTTGGAAGGTGACCGGCGTGCCCGGCAACACCAACTCGGCAGTTTCCGCTAAACCGGGCAGGGCGCGCTCGGCAGCCCGAACCATGCGCTCGACGTAGGCCTGTTTGCGCCGCGCGTAACGCGCCGGATCGTTACGGAACAGGGACCACCAGGGCGCCGGCGCCGTATGGGTGCTGAGCGTGACGGCGCGCTTGCCCTCCGGCGCGCGCCCATTATCCCATGCTGGGCTGATGGAGACAAAGACGGTGTTGCCTTCGCCCAGGGGTTCGCGCACGATGACTTGGCGATGGAGAGGGGCATTCGGGGGGATGATGTTGTTGGGAACCCCGGCATGGATGGTGAAGGCTCCCCAGCCGTCCTCCGGCAGCGCGCCGAGTTGTTGTAACGCGCGCGGTAAAGGGGCCTCCAGCAACTGTGCGATGTTCCAGGGCGGGAGATTGGCGATGACGAAGTCGGCGGGGTAGCGGTCACCGCGCTTGGTCTCGACTGCGACAGGTCTGCCGTCACGTGTGATGATGCGCTCAACGGTGCTACGCAGGTGTACGGCGCCGCCAAGCCTGCGCACGGCTTCGACCAGGGTCGTGGCAATGGCGCCGATTCCGCCCTCCAAGTGGACGACTCCGCGGCGTGGCAGGTCCAAAGCGGAAGCGCCGTAGAGGGCGTTGGCATAGGCACTGGTGGTTTGGGCTGCGATCAGCAGTTGGGCATCTACGAACAGGCGCAGCGCGCGTGGGGCGCCCTGCAAGTGGCGAGCGACCGGGCCGAGGGCATCGGCTAGGAGTGAGAGGTGCAGCTTGGTGGCATTGCGTCCCAGCCAACTTAGGCCGGTGCGCGCAAGGCGTGCTGTTTCGCGTAGCGATTGTGGGGGCCAAGGCGGACCGCTCAAGGCAAGGTCCCAGAGCAAGTCGGCGGTGCACTCCTGCCAGCGCCAAAAGCGCTTGCCTGCCTCACCGAAAGCGTCGGTATAGGCGTCCCAGCGGCGGGTGGGGTCTGCCCAGCGGACGACCTCGCAGCCGTCGGGCAGGATCACCGACATGGCAGGATCAGAGGCGTGAGCGGGCCAGGCGAGGATATCTAGGGCGGTGGCGACTTGGTCCATGGGGCCGCCGGGGTAGAAGCCGCCCGCCAGCGTGGCTCCGGCGTCGAAGCGATAGCCCTGGTGGTAGAAAGTCCCAGCACAGCCGCCGGGATAGACATGCGCTTCGAGCACAGTGACGTCCAGCCCGGCGCGCGCCAACACACCAGCGGTGGTGAGTCCGCCGATGCCCGCGCCGATCACTACAAACTTGGCGCGTTCGGGTGAGAGCGCTGCTGCCTCAGCAGGCGCTGGAGACAAGTTGGTTTGGCGCAGGCTCACTAGCGAGCTTCCTTGCTAGCGGCCTGTAGTGGGCTGCGGAGCAAGCGCCGGGTCTTCCAGGCGCGGTAGGTAAACAGAATGGGCAAGTTGAGCCACATGCCGATTCCCAGCAGTCGCTTCCACCAACTGTCGGCGAGTTCGGCTTCGATTTCATCCACGACTTCAGTGCTGCCATCGGCAAGTGGCACGAAGATGTGGCGATGAATCCACTTGGCAAAGGGGCCGCTGATCTGGCGGTCCTGGAAGCCGAGTGAAGTGACATTCTCGATGCGCGCGTGCCAGCGCACAGGGATTGGTCCCAACCAGAGGGTGAAGTGCATGGAGTCGCCCTCGCCCAAAATTTCGGGCGCTTGGTGGATAATCGCCAGTACCGGGGGCGGAGTGATGGCCCCCATGCTCGAGGAGCGGCTGTGAAACTCGGCGACGGCATGGGGGGGCGCTGCGATGCGGAAACGGTGTGTGTACTTCACGATGGAAGCCTTCTGCGTGAACGGTTACACCAACGTGCGAAATGCGGCTTCTGCTTCAGGGTACTTAAAGGAGAAGCCTGCCTCTTGAAGGCGCTGGGGTACGGCGCGCTGCCCATCCAGCAAGACGGTGGACATCTCGCCCAACACGAGTTTCAGTGGTAGAGCGGGCGCAGGCAAGAACGCAGGGCGCCCCATGACCGCGCCCAGTTTGTCGGCGAATTGTTTGCTGGTCAACGGATTGGGAGCGGACAGATTGTACGGACCGCGTGCATCCTGGTTCTCAAGCAGGAAGCGGATCGCGGCGACTTCGTCGTCAATGTGAATCCAAGGCCAATACTGGCGACCGGACCCCATCGGCCCGCCGGCAAAGAGCTTGAAGGGCAGCACGATCTTGGGCCAGGCGCCACCGTCCCTGCTCAGGACAATGCCGGTGCGGATGATAACCCGACGCACCCCCAGCGTTTCGGCTTTAGCGGTAGAGGCTTCCCAGTCAAAGCAGACTTGAGCGAGGAAATCCGCGCCCGGCCCGCAGGACTCGGTGATAATTTCGTCTTGGCGCGGGCCGTAGTAGCCGACCGCAGAGGATTGGATCAAGACGTTGGGCTTGGTCTTGGCTGCCTCAAGGGCTTGCATGACGGCGGCGCCGGCTTGGATGCGGCTATTGTAGATGCGCTGTTTGCGTTCATCGGTCCAGCGTCCGTCGGCAATGCTCTCACCGGCAAGATTAACGATGGCGTCGGCGCCATCGGCGAGTTCCCCCCAGCCGTCGGCGCTCTGTGCGTCCCACCGCACAAGTTGGACAGAGGAAGGGAGCCGAGTCGTGGCAGTTGGGTTGCGTGTCAAGACGATGACCTGATGACCGTCACCGGCGAGACTTGCCGCCAACGCGCTGCCGATGAGACCTGTTCCGCCTGTGATGATGATTCGCATAGGTCTGCCCCTGTATGTGCCGCCGCAACAATGCGGCGGGTGGTGGAGGGTGGTTCGGTCGGATGTCTGAGAGCTAGCCGATTAGCGCAGGTCGCTGGAGCGTCTGCGCTCCACCGGCTGCTCAACTCGCTCGCTCGTTTGGTCGGACTCGATCCCGATCAATTGTTCCATCCAACGCAGGATGGGCCTGCCGCGTTCACCCAGATGAATACGTGCCGCAGCGTAATAGGCGTGCAGGTAGTCGTCGAGCAGATGCACCGGCATTTGATAGTGGTTGACGAGCAGCCCTTCGATCCACTCCAGGTCCGGCCCCAGGTAATCCATGTCGCCGAGCGTAACTGCGGCAATGATGTTGCGCCCGATGGAGGAGTTGGCGCCAACCAGGTGGCGCTGGGGCATGCCGGTTTGCTCCATACTCTTCCAGACTTCAGCCTCGATGCGGCTACGGCGCTCTTGGAAGTGGTGTAGCGCGTCCACGAATTCGCGCGCTACGGTGCGGGTTGCCGGTCGAAGCGGCGGTGTGGGCATCATGCGTTCGATCTGGCGCACGGCTTCGTCCAGCCGATTGCCCAAGAAGTGACCGGGGATGACCTCGGTCAGTTCGGGCAAGTGGTTGAAGATTAAACCGCCGAACGCCAGTGGGACGCGCTCCGCCAGCAGCACTTGGCCCATCTCGAAAATACCTGTCGCCGTGTGCAGTTGTTGGGCTGTGAGGACGACCAGGGCCGGTCGTGTGGTCTTGATGGTCAATTCCAAACTGCGGACCGGAATGTCCGCGCCCAAGTAGATCACGTTGTAGCCCCGGCGGCGCAGTAGGAGGGACAACAGCAACGGAA
>CAKZVN010000346.1 GCA_937922105.1 uncultured Litorilinea sp. | reverse complement strand
GGTTTTACATGCGATCGATCCGGGTCAGGTCCTCTCTTGCGAGCCGGTTGTCCGGATCGTTGACGATCAGTTGCCGCAGGAGCTGTTGTGCCTGCTGCTTGTCGCCTCGCAGTTCGTGCCACCGGGCCATCCGGTGGGTATAGCGTGTTTCGTTCCTTACGATCCGATCTCGATTGTCCGCGGTACACGCCTCACTACGCAAACAAGGGCGACATGCGCTCCTCGGCGACCACTTGGCGCATCTCCTCGTCGCTGGGTCGCGTCTGGAAGCGGCTCGCCGCGTCCAGCACTTTGGGCAGCAGATGGATGTCGCCCACGGTGTTGAGGAAAATGCCGGGCCGCCCCAACACCCAGTGTACCGCCTTGTCAATGTCGGTCTGATCCTCCAGCGGCTGGTACCAGGTCGCTGCGGTGCGATCGGCGGTCGCCCAGGGGCCGCGCGTGATGGACTTGATGGTCTGCACCGCGACGTTGCGCTCGGCGCAAATCTTGAGCAACGCCTCGAAATCCGCCGCATATTTGGCATTTTGCATGAGCACAAAGTTATAGGGCAGGAGCACCGAGTCGAAGTCGTAGCGTTGTAAGCTGCGCCGGTGCATGGCGGCGATGGTCAAGCCGTGCCCGGTAACGCCGATAAAGCGCACCAAGCCCTGCTCTTTGGCCTCGATGGCTGCCTCCAGCGCGCCGCCTGGCCCCATCGCCGTGTCCCACTCGTCGGGATGCACCAGCGCGTGCAGTTGGATCAGGTCAATTTGGTCCACGCGCAGGCGCTCCAGCGAGCGGTGAATCTGCTCTTTGGCTGCGGCATAGGTGCGCTCGCCCGTCTTGGTAGCCAGGAAGAAGTCCCGGCGGTAACGGTCCATCCACGGGCCGATGCGCAGTTCGGCGTCACCATAGGAAGCCGCGGTATCAATGTGGTTGACACCGTACTCCAAGAGTACATCCAACGTGCGGTCGGCCTCAGCCTGGCTGACGCGGCCCAGCGCCGCCGCGCCGAAGATGGTCACCGTACTCAGGTGACCGGTGCGTCCAAACACTTGCTTGCGGATCATGGTCTGCTCCTTCTTCAACTTTCAAGGCACGACTATCGGCAACTTGATACCGAGATCAAGCCCGCGTATAGCGTCTTTCCCGGCGATCGCGCACCATGGCGGATCAAGCCCATGGCGCGCAGTGAACGCTTTTTGCACATCGCCGGCGGGCGGGAGAGCGTGGTTCACCGCCGGTACGGTTCTGCGCCGTGGGCGATGAAAGCGATTGGTCCGATCGGGATATTCTTCTACCGTGGCGACAGTTCAGAGGGGGGGCAATTGTCGCCGGCTGACCGGACCGGTACGCAAACGCAAATGCTTGGAGTGCGTAGGATTGGCGGGCTATCGGTATGGTCCGACCTTGATTTGGCGGGTGACCAAGCCGCGTACGGTCTGAACCCCTCTCGCACACAATAGAGTGGCGACGGATAGACTTCCCCGTCGCCACTCATGCCTGTTATGGGTGATGCAGCCCATTGCGCACCGGTTCCGTGGCAGCCCAGACGCGGTCGCGTTCCAGGATAGGGGCTAGGAAGCGCCCGGTATGGCTGCGCGGGTGTTGGGCCACATGTTCGGGCGTTCCTTCGACGATGACCTGTCCACCCTTGTTGCCGCCCTCCGGTCCCATATCAATGATCCAGTCGCACGACTTGATCACGTCCAGGTTGTGCTCGATGACCAGCACGGTATTGCCCATGTTGACCAACTCGTGCAGCACCAGAAGCAGCTTGCGGACATCCTCGAAGTGGAGACCGGTGGTCGGCTCGTCCAGGATGTAGAGGGTATTGCCGGTGGCGCGCCGGCTCAGCTCTTTGGAGAGTTTGATGCGTTGGGCCTCGCCGCCGGAGAGGGTGGTGGCGGGCTGGCCTAGCTTGACATAGCTCAACCCGACCGCGTTGAGCGTCTCCAGTTTGGTGCGGATGCGTGGGATGTTTTGGAAAAATTCCAGCGCCTCCTCCACCGTCATGTCCAGCGCCTCGGAGATGGACTTGCCGCGGAACTTGACTTCCAGCGTCTCGCGGTTGTAGCGCTTGCCCTTGCATTCCTCGCAGGGCACATAGACATCGGGCAAGAATTGCATCTCGATGCGGATGATGCCGTCGCCCTGGCAGGTTTCACAGCGCCCGCCCTTGACGTTGAAGCTGAAGCGGCCCGCCTTGTAGCCGCGCGCTTTGGCTTCGGGCAAGGTGGCATATAGCTCGCGCAGATAGGTGAACAAGCCCACGTAGGTTGCCGGGTTGGAACGCGGGGTGCGCCCGATGGGGCTTTGGTCAATTTCGATGACCTTGTCAATGTGCTCGACGCCTTCCAGCGCTGTGTGCGCGCCGGGGCGCTCTTTGGCCCGGTACATGATCTGCGCCAACCGCTTGTAAAGTACATCCACCACCAGGGTAGACTTGCCGGAGCCGCTGACGCCGGTGACCGCCACAAACTTGCCCAGGGGAATCTCCACGTCCACCCCGCGCAGGTTATTGGCGGAGGCGCCGCGGATGACTAGCGCCTTGCCGTTGCCTTCGCGCCGCGTAGCGGGAACCGGAATGACGCGCTCCCCGCGCAGATATTGCGCGGTCAAGCTGTGGGGCGCGCGGATAAATTCATGTTGGGGCAGTGAGCAGACCACTTGCCCGCCGTGCTCGCCTGCGCCCGGCCCCATGTCCACCACCCAGTCGGCGGCACGAATGGTGTCTTCGTCGTGTTCCACCACCAGCACCGTGTTGCCCAAATCGCGCATCCCCTGCAGGGTCTCGATCAGGCGCGCGTTGTCGCGCTGATGCAGGCCGATGCTCGGCTCGTCCAGGATATAGAGCACGCCCATGAGTTGGCTGCCGATTTGGGTCGCCAGCCGGATGCGCTGCGATTCCCCACCGGAGAGCGAGACCGCGGTGCGGCTGAGGGTCAGGTAATCCAGCCCGACGTTCGCCATGAACTGGAGCCGCGCGCCGATCTCCTTGAGCACTTGATGGGCAATGGCAATTTCGCGCGGGGAGAGGGGGCTGCCGGCGCCGGGTTTGGGGGCGTGTCCGTTGGCGTGCAGGTCAACGGGCTGGTCGGGGGCAAGGCCTTGCAGCCGCTTGATCCACGCCAGTGCATCCTCTACCGCCAGGTTGGTGACGTCGTGGATGTTGCGCCCGTCAATCAGTACGGACAGGGCTTCAGGGCGCAGCCGCTTGCCGTTACAGGTGGGGCAAGGGCGCACGCTCATATACTCTTCCAGCTTGGCGCGCATGTATTCGCTGGTCGTTTCCTGATAGCGCCGTTGCAGGTTGGGGATGACGCCGCTGAAGCCGGTTTCGTAGTAGCGCACTTCACCGGAGGCGGTCTTGTATTCGATGCGAACTTTGTCCTGTTTGCGCGGCGGGCCGTAGAGGATTACGTCGCGCTGTTTGAGGCTTAGCTCGCGCACGGGCACGTCGTAGGGCACGGCGAATTGGCGACAGGCGGCTTGCAGGACTTGCCCGTAGTAGCCGTCGGTGTCGTCGTCGTTCTGGCGGCGCCAGGGGCGCACCGCGCCGCCGCCCAAGCTGAGGTCCTCTTCCAAAATCAATTCAGGGTCGAATTCCTGCAGGACGCCCAGACCTGTACAGGTGGGACAGGCGCCGTGGGGACTGTTGAAGGAGAAGGTGCGCGGCTCGATTTCGGGCAGGCTGGTGCCGCACTTGACACAGGCGAAGTGTTCGCTGAAGGTGCGGTCTTTGGGGTTGTCGCGATCGGTGACGTCGGCGACGATGAGGACGCCGTTGCCCAGCCGCAGCGCGGTCTCCACCGAATCGCTCAGCCGGGTGATGTCCATGCCCGGCTCGGCGTCGTCGCCGGCACGGTCGCTTTTGGGCTTGCGTACCACCAAGCGGTCAATCACCGCCTCGACGGTGTGCATCTTGTAGCGGTCGAGTTCAGGGACTTCGGTGACTTCGTAAACCTCGCCGTTGACGCGCACGCGCATGTAGCCCTGCTTTTGCAGGTCCTCGAAGATGCTTTTATGCTGGCCCTTGCGGTCTTTGATCAAGGGCGCCAGGATGAGCAGGCGGCTGCCTTCGGGCATCTCCAGGATGCTGTCCACGATCTGGGTGGCGCTCTGTTGCGAGATGGGTTCGCCGCATTCGGGGCAATGGGGCCGGCCCACGCGGGCATAGAGCAGGCGCAAGTAGTCGTAGATTTCGGTGACCGTTCCCACGGTGGAGCGAGGATTGCGGCCCGCGCCCTTTTGGTCAATGGAGATCGCGGGGCTAAGCCCTTCGATCTGGTCCACGTTGGGCTTTTCCATCAAGCCCAGGAATTGACGCGCATAGGCAGAGAGGGACTCCACGTAGCGGCGTTGGCCCTCGGCATAAATGGTGTCGAAGGCCAAGCTGCTCTTGCCGCTGCCGCTTAAACCGGTGATGACCACCAGCTTGTCGCGGGGGATTTCCAAGTCTATATTTTTCAGGTTGTGTTCGCGCGCACCGCGCACGATCAACTTGTCGAGAGCCATAGCTGCTTGGGACCCCTTCTTGGTCTGTGCGCCGTGTGGCGAAGGCGCGCTGCAACGAACACATGTTCGCGCTTGCGTCATTGTACGCTGATCCGGCGTGTCACGCAACCGCGCCGACCGCGCGATCGGCGGTATTGCCCGCTACAACGAGCGACGCCTGCCCCAAGTCTATAGGATGCGCGCTGCCGACTCGCCGCGCCGTAATCGCACTCCCAATGGGCGTATGGCAGTGGGCGAACTTGCGCAGGCGCGGGGACAAAGAAAAACGTGCCGGACAGCTTTGCGACTGCCCGGCACGTTCCGGTTTGGCGGGGAAGACGGCCTATTGCAGGCGCAGCGGCGTCAAGTTGCGCGGCAGTTTGGACATCAGGTCGGTGGGGCGCTGGATGGGCGTGTCCACCTTGCGCGCGGCAAGCCAGGCTTCGTAGGCTTGGGCGCGCTCTTGCGCCAGGCGGTTTTCGTCCTTCGGACGCGCGTCGTCGCGCTCCAGCACTTGGATGATGTGATAGCCGAAGTCGGTGCGCACCGGCTCGCTGATTTCCCCCAGCGCCAGGCTGAAGGCGACTTCCTCGAAGGGCGCGACCATCATGCCGCGACCGAACCAACCCAGATCGCCGCCGTTGACCGCGCTGGCGGTGTCGTCGCTGTACTCCGCAGCCAAGAGGGCAAAGTCCTCGCCCTCCAGCAGACGCCGGCGCAACTCTTGGGCAAGGGCGAGGGTTGCGGCTGCGTCGCGCCCGCTGTCGGCGCTCTCTGTTGCACTGCCGTCGGCTTCACTGCCGTTTGTCGCGGTATCCCCCTCCGCGCTCGGCTCTTCGCTTGGTGTCGGGGTAGCTTCTGTGCTCGCGTCCGGCGCGCTTGTCGCTTCTTCCTCGGCAGCCGGGGTCTCCTGCGGCGGGATGATGCGCAGCAGGATATGGCGCGCGTGGACTTGCGCCTCGGTCGGTACGACCGACTCGGCGGTGACCGCGTCGCGCAGCTTCTCGGAAAGCAGGCGCACTTCGATGATCTTGCGATAGTCGTCCAGCGTCATCCCTGCAATCTGGCGCAAATTGCGTTCCAGTTCCTGCAAGCCGGACGCGTACTGCTCATCGCTGAGAATGGGCAGCGGCGTGGGCGGCGCCAGGGTAGGGAAGGGGGTGGCGGTGGCGGTGATGGCGGGGTCGGGCGTGGGCAGCGGGGTGGGCGTCCAGCTGAGCGCGGTGGCGGTGGCATCGGCGCGGGCTGCGGCGGTCGCCGTGGCTTGCGGCACGGTGACCGCATTTTGGCCCGCAGCTACTTCCTCGCGCAGCGCCTGTTCGATCTCTGCGGCGCTGACAGTGATACCGCGCGCTGCAGCCTGGGCACGCACGATCTCCTCTTCGATCATGAGGTCCAGCGTATCGAGGCCCAGGGTGAAGTTGCTGCTCAGGGTGGCTTGGAGCTGGTTGATCTGCGCGGCGAAGAAGCCCTGTCCGCCGAATTGTTGTTCCAGTTGGATGAGTCGCTGCAATTGGTTTTGCATGCGATTCTGCTCCAACAGCACGCGTTTGCCGAAGTCGCGCGTGACGATGGTGGCATCGCCCACCTTCGCGACCGCGCTGCCGGGCCGGATCAGGAACTCGCTGATTAGCCCGGCAATGACCATGATCAGCGCCAGCCCGACGGCAATGCCCGTGCCCAGCATCAGCTTGCGGTTGCGTTCGCGGTCCCGTGCACGGATGCGATGTTCTTTTTTGGTGACGACTCGCTCCGTTTCGGGCGTGCGAGGTTTACGCCTGGCCATGCGGGCCTCCTAGCGGCGCTTGCGGACGATGCGGGTGTGATCGCCGGTGTAGGGCAGGAGGGCGAGATGGCGGGCGCGCTTGATGGCTTGGACGATGCGGCGCTGGACTTTGGCGCTGACGCGCGTCTTGCGCCGTGAGAGGATGCGTCCGCGGCGATCCAGGAAGCGGGAGAGAAGCGGGATGTTCTTATAGTCTACGTCTTCGGCGCGCACTTCGTTGCCGATGCGGCGGCCGCGCCCGCTCTTTTCACGCTGGACATATTCGGCAGGACCCTCGACGCGCGCATCTACGCCGTCGTCCTCTTCTTCCTCGTCGTCTTCCAGTTCGTCGTCCAGGTCTTCGCTGTCGTCATAATCGGCACTGCGGCCCGGGCTGCTGCCGCGGCGGCCCTGGGGCGCGTCGCTGCGGCCCGGTGCGCTGCTCAACGGGCGGTCTTCCAGTTCATCCCCCTGGGGGGTCAATGCATCGCTCATGATGGTCTTGGCTCCTTAGAACGCGCAACCGGTGTGGCGGTCGCGGCGATTTGTCATGGTAGGGCTGGTGTCGTTGAACGGATTACGGAATCTTACTCGTCCTTGCGGATGAGCAAATAGCGCATGACGCCTTCGTTGAAGCGGAGGACACGGTCCACTTCTTCGGTGCCGCTGGGGGGCATGTCAATGCGCTGGAGGATGTAATGACCCTCGTAGACCTTGCCGATGGGGTAGGCCAAGGTGCGGCGCCCCCACAACTCGGTGGCGGTGATGGTCCCGGCTTGCTCGCTGACGACCTGGCTGATGCGCTCGTTGAGCGCACGCACGTCGTCGTCGTCGAGGTCGGGACGTAGAACATAGACTAGTTCGTACTCCCGGATTTCTTGTTCTGCCGTGCTCACGGCGGTCTCCTTTACACAATGTCTTTCTCTGGAGTTGCCCGCCGGACCGTCCGGCGAGCAGAAAGAACGAGGGACCGCGCAAGCGGACCCCCGTTGCAGACCATCGGATAGCATAGCACGCGTTCCCGTTTGCGGGCAAATCCGGCGGGGAACTCAGAGCACAATCTTCAAGGAGTTGAAGCGACTAATCGGGGACGGGCGGGTCGGTGTGGGCCAAGACGGTGACGGCTTTGGCGGCTAAGCCGCGCTCGTTCTCGCCCACGGCGAATTCCACCAGGTCGCCGGGGTGGAGTCGTCCCCCGCTGACCTCGGAGCCGTGGACGAATAGTTCGGGTTGCTCCTTGCGCACGATGAAGCCGAAGCGCTTGCGCACGTTGTACCACTTGACCAGACCGCGCTCGCGACCGGGCGGCGGCAAGAGCACGCGACAGCCGGGACAGCGCGCCGGCGGCGTCGGCGCTGCATCGTCCTGCGCGACTTGCTCCTCGCTGGACCACAGGAATGAAATGCCGCAGCGCTCGCAGTAACGAATCCGGTCGGGCGGGCGGTTGGGCGCGCGCAGGGCAGACGGTTGGCTGCTCACCGGCAAGGTCTCCTTTCCCGCCTGGGCGGGTGAGATTTGACAAGAACGACGGGCACTGTTACCATGATAGGACCGTTGTATCGCATCGAAAGGCGTTGCGTGCAGACGGACTGAATGCGTACGATGGCGACGTAGCCAAGCGGTAAGGCAGGGGTCTGCAAAACCCCCATCGCCGGTTCGAATCCGGCCGTCGCCTCTCTCAGTGCCGGGTTTCCCTGCTGTATTATGGGAATCCGGCTTTTTTGTTTCCCTTGAGGAGTCACGTACTTGAGTCGCCCTGCGCACCCTCCAGATAGTTCGGAAACTTCTCGACAGATGACGATTGGTCTGTTCGCTAAGTGGTTTGATCGCTATGTAGCCGTCATTCTGAGGAGCGCAGCGACGAAGAATCCCGATACACCACCAGCAGGGGATGGTGAGCGCAGCGAAGCATGACTTTCTTTGCTATTTGGCGATCAGACCACGATATTGCGTAACTTCTATCCCTTTTATTTCTCTCCGGTTGCTTCCTCGCTCCGCCGGTTATCGCCTTGGATGTCCCCACTATAGCGCCGGCTGCGCCATGCGCCAAGATTGTGCGCCGGAAATTGTGCCGGTTGCGAACCTTTTGCGTTCGGCAAACGTTTCCTCTATGAGCGCGCTGCTCCCGGAGTGGCGCAGGACGCAAGGGCGAGCGCCGTATGAGCGCGCCTGGTTGGGTTCAGCAGGAGACGACATCATGCAAGCACGACGACTACCCCGGCGGTCGTGGATTGGGCGGCTGTGGACGCTGGTCCACGGCACAGGGAAGTTTTGGCTTTGGTGCGGGCTAGTGGTCGCGGCGCTACTGCCGGCAGGTTGTAGCATGGGCCATGCACCGGTTGTCGCCGCGGAGTTGTCCGGCATCACTGCCGGCTTGGACGGCTACTTGGCGGAGTATCAGGCGCGCTACACGCTGCGACCCAGACCGGAAGGGGATGCGCGCGCGGTTGCCGAGGCCTACATGCAGCGCTACCAGCCCGGCCCGTTGCCGCGTGTCTTCCAGACGACCGTGATCACAGACCGCGAAGGGAAGGTGTTGGCCCGCTTGGTGGAGGAGGGGTACCGGACGTGGGTTCCCCTGGCGCAGATTTCGCCCCACCTGATCGCCGCGGTGATTGCAACCGAGGACGCTACCTTTTACAGTAATCCTGGCTTTGATGCGCGGCGCGTGCTGGGCGCGATGGTCCAGAACGCCGAGGCGGGCGAGGTGGTCTCCGGCGCCAGCACCATCACCATGCAGCTGGCGCGCACCATTTTCTTCACCCCCGCGGAGCGCTTCGAGCAGTCTATGGAACGCAAGGCCTTCGAGACTCTGCTGGCCCAAGACCTGACCGCGATCCTGACCAAAGACGAAATCTTGGAGATGTACCTTAACTTGGTGCACTTCGGACGGCGCGTCTATGGCGCGGAGGCCGCGGCTAATCTCTATTTCGGCAAGTCCGCGGCCGAGTTGACTCTCGCCGAGGCGACGCTCTTGGCTGGGATTCCCAACCGTCCCGCCGAGCTGGACCCGCTGACGAATTTGGATGCGGCACGCGCGCGGCAAGAGGTGGTGCTGAGCCTGATGGTGCGCCACGGCGTCTTGACTGCGGAGGAAGCCGCGCGCGTGCGCGCAGAGCCGCTGGTCTTTAATCCCGACGCTGCGCGCCCGCCCACCCTCGCCCCCCATTTTGTCCAGTATGTGACGCAGCAATTGCGCCGG
>CAKZVN010000345.1 GCA_937922105.1 uncultured Litorilinea sp. | reverse complement strand
CGCGCGTTCCAGCCCACCGGTCAGCAACGGCAGCCAGAGCGGCAACACCCCGCGCAGCCCGCGCACCCGATGGCCGCGCACCGCCTGCGCCTCGCGGATTTGCTGCCATTGAGCCAGGGTCGCGGGGACAAAGGTCAAGGCAATCGCCGCCACCACCGCCACGGGGTAGTAGGCGCGCGGAATCAACTGCACAATGGCGCGGATAGAGATGGCGCGTTGGAAGACCACAAAGGCAGCATAGAGCACAGTCAGCGCCAAACCGTTGAGCGCACCGTAAACCGCGGCCTCCAGCGTCAGCGGCCCGCCGATCAGGGGCCATGACGCGGGCAAGCGCGCCAACACGGTCGTGCCCACGTGCACCGACAGGGTGTTCAAGAGCGCCGCCGCCGGAATCACCACCAACCCGAAGCGCCAGGGCGACCAGAGCGCCGGACGCCCCTCGGCAGGCAATTGCCCCGCCAAAAGGCCCACCACCGTCACCCACGCCAGCGCCAAGCCCAGCACCCACGGATTGCGCGTCAACGTCACCAGGACCAAGATCGCCGCCAACCAGCAGCCCCACGCCGCGCCGTGCAGGGGCGCAGCGTCATGCCGGCTCTCCCTGTTCACAGCGCCCTTTCCGCCGCGGCAACACGGCCCACCGGATAAGGCATGGGCTGGGGAGAGGGAATCACCGGCGCGGGTGTGTGGGCAAAGGTGAAGCGTTGCCGGAAGCGGCGCAACAAGCGCAATACCGGTGCGGCAAAGACCACCAACAGCCCCACGTTGCCCGCCAGGCGAAAGCTATCCCACAACAGCGAGGTCGCCAGATAAAACGCCGCATAGCGTTGCAGCGTCTCGCCCAGGCCGATGCCGGGCGTCCAATACTGCGCCGGGTTTCCCGCCACCAACGGCCAAAACCAAATGTTCATCAGCGCGCCGAAGAGCAGCCCCCACACCCCGCCGAACAATGCCAGCACGCCCACCTCGGCGCGCGAGCCGCCGCCCAGCCACGCGACCAACGGCCTGCACAACGGCGCACTCATCCCCACCCAGCCCGCGGTGAACATCTGATAGGGCAACCACGGCCCCATGCCGCCCGTGATCAGCGCGGAGACCAGCAGCGTCATCACCCCCAGCAAAAAGCCGATGCGCGCACCGAAGACATAGCCGCCCAGGATGATCAACACAAAGATAGGACTGAAGCCGCCGGGTCCGGGAAGCGCGTTTTCGGCAAAGCGCAACACTGCATTGATCGCCACCAGCACGCCCAAGAGCGCCACCACTTTGGCGCTCAACAGCGCGGACTGCACCTCCAGCAACAACACGGCAAAGGCCAACCCCATCAACAGCATGAGAAAGAGCGGTGCGTCCGCCGCGCGCGCGCCGCCGGAATGGACGCCCTGCGTCACCGCGGGCAGCCAAAAAGGATAGAAGAAGGCGACCAACCCAACGACGGTTGTGAGCAGATAGGTGACGGGCGCTAACCAGCTTTGTCGTATCAGTTTCATGGCTTCCTCCGTTGCCGCGCCCACCACCAAAGCGAAAGGAGCAATAAGAGTGGTGCACCGGTCACCAAGAACATGGTCATGGGCGCGCCGCCTGCTCCCCCGGTCGTTACAGGAACCAGGGTCGCCGCGGGCTGCGGGTCTTGAACTAGGGAAGCATCGCCGGTCGTTGCGCCGGTTCCCACGTCCACCGGTTCGCCGCAGATTTCATCCATTCCCAGCACCGGGGGCGCGGTCGCCTCTCCGCTCGCAGAACCCTCACCCCACACCCAGCCCTCCACCGTTCCGTCGCGCACTTGGGTCAGGCCCGCGCCCAGATTGGAATAGCGCCAGGCGCCCTCCTCCAATTGCCAATAGGACCAGTAGACGCAGGGCGACGACTGGCATTGGCAAAAGCAACTGCTGGGCGCGGGGCAGCCCTCGCCGGCAATGCTACAAATCGTTGTGCCGACACCCGTTGCGTCCAGGCGCAACTCCAGCCCGCTGCGGACGAGCAGTTCCACGCCGCTGATGCTCTCCTCGGCAAACGCCACGCAGCGCGTCACCACACGCCCGTCGCCGTGGACGATCACCAGCCCGGCCCGGTGCGGCTCAGCCGCGGTCAGCGGCAGCGCGCCCCCGGTAAGCCAAAGGATGACCGCAACCACTACTCCCCATCGCCGCATGGTGCTATTCCCCACACGCGGGCAACGGAGCCTGGCGAATGGGATAGGGTTGGCCCAGTAGCGCCGGAATGGCCTGCACCGTCGCCAACAGGTTGGGGTTGGGATAGTCCGCTTGCCAACCCAGCGCGCCCTCCGCCCCTTGCAAACTGAGCAGGAACGTGAGCGGGTCCCCACCGGGCTGTTGCCATTGTGGCCCGCTCGGGTCCTGTTGCCACGCCAAAAGCGCCTGCACCACGTAGGCCGTGGAGTTGGCGTCCCCTGCGCTGCGCCCGCTGTCGTCCAGGGCATAGCCGAAGCCGCCCGCCTCGGTCTGCGCGGCTGCCAAGTAGTCTAGCGCAGCGCGAATCGCCGGTTCCTCATCGGAGACGCCCGCCGCCGCCAACGCCTGCAAAGCCAGCGCCGTGGTATTGGTGTCTGCGCCCCAACCGGGCGACCATTCCCAGCCGCCCTCAGGCAGCGCCGTGTCCAAGAGCACGGCGACGGCTGTGGGCGGGGTCTCCTCCGCCAGAGCCAGGCTGCCCAAGATCGCCCAAGCCAGCGGGCCTGCGTCCGTGGCAAAGGTCCCGGTAGCGGGGTCGAAGTAGTCGGCAGGGGTCAGCACATCTGCGGGCAGACAGGCTTGCGTTGCGCTGAGCGCCGTCGCCAGCTTGCCTGCGGCGGCTGCGCCGCCCTGGCTATAGGTAGGCGCGTTCTCCACCACAAAGGCCAACAACGACGCGCCGCCCTGGGCTGGGCGCACCAGCGCCGGGTCCATCCGATTGGCGCCCAGCGCCATGAGGGCCTCGACGCTGCCGCTTGCACCGCCGATGCTGCCGTCGGCCTGTTGTTGGGCCAAGACATAGTCCAGCGCGGCCTGTGCCGCCAGCCCGCGCGCCGGGTCAAGCGCGGGCTGGTCCCACGCGCCCCACCGCCACCCTTCCAGCGCGCCGTCCGTGGTCACGCTGCTCTGGGATGCGCCCACCGGGTAGCTTGCCCAGGCCGCGCCGTCCCAGAAGGCATAGTTCCAGAAATTATCGCCACCGCAGAAGCAATTCTCCGCCGGACAGCCCACGTCCGCGATGGCGCAGACCGCCGGTCCCCAGCTGGTCTCGGCAACCACCACGGGCAATGCGGACGCCTCTAGGAGCGCCAAGCCGGAGGTAGGCGGCGCAAAGTCCACTGCGCGCACCAACAGCCGCTGCGCGTCCAGTTGCACCACGAGCGTGGCACGCGCCGCCTGGCTTGCTTCCTCGGCTGCGACTGGGGTTGCCTCGACCACCACAGCGGGCGTCGCGGCCTCCTCAGCGACCGTGGTCGGCTCGGCAATGGACACCGCAGGGGTCGCGGGCGCCATTGGGGTTGTAGGCGGCGCAACAGGGACAGCCGCCTCACAACCCGCCACAAAAACCAATAGCAGCGACAGCAGCGCCGCCACCGCTATCCGTGTCAAGTGAAGCCGTTGCATCGTTGCTTCCTTCATCAGACTCCCTCGCCTAGTGCGTTGCAGGCCGGTCATCCACCCCGGCCTCGTCGAAAGTCGCCATTTCATCCAGAGTGCGGCAGGCCGCCTCAGCCAAGATCATCCCCAACACAGCTCCCGTACCTTCGCCCAGCCGCATCTCCAACGCCAGCAGCGGCTCCAGTCCCAACCAAGCCAACATGGCGGCGTGGCCCGGCTCCGCGGAGCAATGGGCCGCGATCACATAGTCGCGCACCGCCGGCGCCAGCCGCACTGCCAGCATGGCGGCGGCTGTGGCAATGTAGCCGTCGAGCATTACTGGGCACCGCCGCGCCGCGGCGGCGAGGATAGCCCCTGCCAACCCGCCGATCTCAAAGCCGCCGACTTTGGCCAAGACATCTACGGCATCGCCTGCATCGGGCCGGTTCAGCGCCAGGGCGCCGCGCACCACATCCGCCTTGCGCGCCACCCCTGCGGCGTCCAGCCCTGTGCCCGGCCCCACCAACTCGCCGGGGTCGCGGCCCGTGAGCGCGGCAGCAATGGCCGCGGCCGCGGTGGTATTGCCGATGCCCATCTCGCCTGTGCCCAAGATTTCGACCCCGCGATCAATCTCGGCAGCAGCCAACTCCGCACCGTTGAGTAGCGCCTGCAAGGCCTGCTCACGGGTCATCGCCGGGCCGTGGGCGAAATTAGCCGTGCCCGGCGCAACAGCCGCGCGAATCAAGCCGGGCCAGTCGGGCATGGGCGTGGCGACGCCCATATCAATCACCACCACGCGGGCGCGCGCCTGCCGCGCCAAAACATTGATGGCCGCGCCACCCGCCAGGAAGTTGTGCACCATCTGCGCGGTGACGCTTTGGGGATAGGCGCTCACCCCTTCGGCCGCGACGCCGTGATCCGCAGCCATCACCAGTACTTCTTTGGCCGCGACCGACGGTCGCGCCTGCCCGGTGATGCCCGCCAGGTGAATCGAGAGCGCCTCCAAGCGTCCCAGCGCGCCGCGCGGTTTGGTCAGTTGTTCTTGACGCCGCCGCGCCGCCTCCATCGCCTGCGCGTCCAACACGCCGATGGCGCCAATCCAACGGTCTAGTTTTTCCATGCCGGCGCGCCGGGAGGGAATAGGAGTCGAGTCATTCATGGTGTATCTCCTTCTCCTGCATAGCGAATAATCGCCGACAAGCGGCGCGCTCCCTCCAACAGAGTCGGCCCGGCTTGTAACACCAAGTCGCTGGGAACTTCATACACCCTCCCGTCTTGGACCGCCGGCAGGGTAGACCATCCCGGTCGCGACTTGATGGCCTCGAGATTGACAGCCCGTCCACACCACGAAGCAATCACAATCTGCGGGGCGCGACGGATCACCTCATCTGCAGAGACGACCCGCGCTTGCGCAGTAGGCGCGGCTGCTAATTCGGCGAAAATATCGCATCCACCGACCCACGTAATGAGATCACTCACCCAGCCTACCCCGCTAATCAACGGCTCAAACCATTCCTCAAAATAGACGCGGGGGGGCGGCACAGGAGAATGCGGCGGCTCGGCGCGCAGCCGACTCAGTTCGGCCTGCAAATCTGCCACCAGGGTCTCCGCAGCCTCCGCCAAGCCCAACACCCCACCGATCATCCGGATTCCCTGCCAAACGTGCGCTAGCCTCGACGGCGCCAGAGCCAGCACCGGGATCCCTCGCCGCACCAGACCGGCTGCCGCATCGGCCTGCACGTCCGAGGTGGTGATCACCAAGTCCGGTTCAAACTCGACCACGCGCGCCAGGTCCGGTGTCGCAAAGCCGCCGACTTTGGGCAAACTGCGAATGGCCTCCGAATGCCGCGCAAAGACACTGACAGCCACGACGCGGTCCAATGCGTGCAAACGCTCTAGGATGTCGGCCGCTTCCGCCGCCAGACAAACCACCCGCTGCGGGTAACTCATGGAGCACCTGTCCTCACTGACCAGCGCAACCGGCTTGCTGCGCTGCGCTTGAAGTATCGTTCAAGCGATGGAAAATATATTCCTCTACCGGTCGCCCGTGGTGCAGATGCTCGTGGATGATACGGTCCAACACGGCTTCATCCACGTGGTGATACCAAATGCCGTCAGGATAGACGACCAGGAGCGGCCCCCCACCGCACACGCCCAGACACGGCGTCACCCCGCGTTTGACGCGCAGCGGGTTGTCGTAGCGTCCAAGATCGCCCAGCTTGCGTGCCAACAGCGCATAGAGCCGCTGGGCCGCGCCCGTGGGGTCGCAGTATTGGCCGACACAGAGAAAGAGATGGCGGGAGTAGGGCGCTTGGGTCGGCGTAACCTCGGCCGCGGTGCGCGGCGCCAACGGCGCGGCACTCATGGCGCGCCTGCCTTGCCCCGGTCTAGCGCCGGTCTACCATGCGACATAGGCGACGTACTGTCTGCGGCGTCGCCTAGTCCACAAAAAAGCCCGCCAAAGATGGCGGGCTGACGGTATAGACAAACCATGCTCGGCCCCCCTTTTTCCACGAAGGTGGCTCCAGCAACCGAGAGGGCGGGTATTCGGACTTGCCGCCACACGCGATTCGTGTGGCGAGCTTACCGTTGCGGGACAGTGCCGGACTAGTCACGGCATAGTACAAAAGATTGCGGTACCATGCCGGTAACGTCACCGGGCTTCCCCCATTGTGCGCCGGGCATCCGGGCCGGCGGCGCACCCCCACGGGTACGGGATATTCGCTTGACAAGCCCGCCGCGCGTACAATTCTGCAAAGTCATACGCGCGCGGGCACACTATACTGAGACTATAACAGGGCTGCGCGCGGCTGTCAACCTGACGAGACAGTTAGGCAACATAAACCGGCACAGCCCCCGATCTATACGCGTTTACCCCAAGATATTGCCACGCATCTCCATCGGCAACAGAAAGACCCATGTTGCCGCCACGGCAAGGAGGAGCAACACGGCGGCCCAGGGCCAGAATTCGCGCCAGGCCGCGGTCCGGTCAGGATGCCCGCTCTCGGCAGCGCGCCAGCTAAGCATCAGCGCCGTGACCAGTCCCACGACCATAATCGCTACCTGTAAGACGCGGATCACCTCCAGCGGCACGACCCATGCCGCAGCCAACGCCCAGTCGGGTCGCCCGAAGAGCGCCACGCCCGTCACCTGGACCCAAAAGGTCTGGAAGGCAGGCCAGATGGTCAACGGGCCGATGAGCAGGTGAAAGAGATAATGGGCTGTCCACACGGCAAAGCCCAGCGGCACAAAGCTGTAGGCATGGCGCAGCAGATAGCGATGCAACGGAAGAGGCCGGGCATCGGTGCGCCGATTGAGCCACGCCGCGCCATAGACCAGCGCCGTCGGGCCAAGGATCACGCCGACCGCAAAGACCAAGCCCAGGACAATGGCTTCGTTGCGCGTGTTCAGCAAGTCGGACAACCAGCCCAGAAGCGTATACGCAGGCGGGGTCATGGCAAAGGCATTGACCAACCCCAGCCACGCCGCCAAAATTGCCAGGAACGCCAGGTCCAGGCGGTTGGGCCACGTGCGCCGGAACAGTTCGTCGCCCGGTGGGCGCGTCACCAGCGCCACATTCTCGTGCGGGCAGGCCTTGGCACAGTCCAAACACAGGGTACAGTTCAGGTTGCTGTTGAGTGTCGGCACGTAGAGTTCCAACTGGCAGCCTTGTTGCACCAAGCGGTCGTCCGCGCTCCAGCGTCCGTTGATACACTCCTTGCCCACACAATCGCGACAGACGGCCTGGTTACGCGTGGTGATCTGGAGCGGGCTGACCGTGCTGTAGAGAAAGTTGAAACTGCCCAACGGGCAAACGTAGAGACAAAAGGCGTCGCGCGTAAAGAAGGCTTCCAGCACAAACGCCGCCGCGAAATAGGCCACGATCAGCCAAGCGGTCAACCACGGGCTGGCCCACAGATCGTAGAGTTCATAGACAAAGAGCAGACCGATCAGCGCGGCGAGCGCCAGCCACTTGTTGCGCAACACGCGCGGCCAACGACGCGTCGGTCGTCCTAGCCGGCGCGCCAGCGCGCGCGGCAACAAAAAGGGACAGGCCGCGCAAAAAAGATTGCCCACCAGGAGTAGCGCCAACACAATCAAACCGCGGTAATGCACCCATGCCGCCACCGTCGCAGTGTTGCGCGCGGCCAGGTGGCTGCCCAACCAACCGTCCAGCACCATGATCAACGCCACGACCAAGAGTAGCAGTTGCAGTGCGGTGCGGTTGTGCTTCCAAAGCAGGACGCGGCGCAGCCCCGGCACAGCCAGCAAATCCAGCCGCCTGCGTCCCTGCGTTACAATTGCCACAGATCGCTCCTCTCCATCTCCGGGCACGGCTGCTTCCATTGGGCCGGGCCTTCTTTATCATTATACCTGACCCGGCGTTTCGGCGTTCCAGGGTGCGTCCCAAATTCTTGGACGGCGCAACACCCCCCTCCTAGCCTCCCCCAGGTTGGGGGAGGAACGCGCGCCCCCGTTTGGGGAGGGCCGGGATGGGGTTCCACTTCACCAAACTCGTGGGCCGCCCCGGCGTTCCACCGCGACTTGACAGCGCCTACCGCTTTTCCATACACTACCGGCTATGGCCCACGACCTGCACGACCCCGCCGATTCACGCGCACGCCCCATCGGGGATTCTCCCGGCGAAGCGGACGACGCTGCTATCCCTTTGCCGCTGCGCAACTGGCGCGTGTTGGAGATCGAGGGCGAGGCGACCGCCGGTGCAGCAGGCGATCCGGCCCCTGCCCCTCAACACGACGCCGGCGTAGCAGGCGATCCGGCGTCAACGCCGTACCCGCCCATCACCGACCGCAGCGACGATGTCATCGTGCTCGGCCTTACCCCGCGCCGTGTTGCGCCCGGGGCAGGCGAGAGCGTCGTGTTGACCGTGGACTTGCTCAACAACGGCCCGTGGGCCTCCGCCTTTGTGTTGAGTGTGGAGGGGTGGGTCCCGGAGGCGTGGTTGGCGCTGGGGGAAGAGAGCGGCTGGCCCGTGCGGATTTTGTTGCAACCGGGCGAGCGGGCAACGCTGGTCTTGCGCGTGAGCTTGCCGCAACGCCCCCTCCCCCCGGCGGGCGACCATCCCTTCGCCCTGGTCGCCCAGGCCGAACGCTACCCCAAACATTGCGCACGCGTGGGCGGGGTCGTCACCGTGGCTCCCGTGGATGCGTTTGGGGTGGGCACGCTCCAACCTAGCCAAGTCACCACCGGTTGGTTTCGTCGCAGCGGGCGGCTCCAGCTGCCGGTGAGCAACTTGGGCAACCGCCCGCTCACCCTGGCGGTCGTGGGCATCGCCCGCAACCGCGACCTGGACTTCGAGTTTGCAGCGGCACAGCCGCCTGAGGATGAGTGGGAGACAGCCATCGCGCCGGCGCGGCTCCCGTTGGCACCAGGCGCGACAGAGCGTGTTGCCGTCACCGTGACCCCGCGCCGGCGCGTCTTGGCGGGGCTGGCACCGGCGGTATATCCATTCCGACTGGTGGTGCGCGCCGACAGGGACCCGGCTGCACGGCGTGTGGTGGAAGGCCGCGTCTTGCAACAGCCGCTGCTGGGGCCGTGGCATTTTCTGTTTGCCGCCGTGGGCGGTCTCTTTGCCTTCTTTGCGTTGGGCTTATCGGGGTTGGCTCTTCTGTTGGCGTTGCGCGGCACTTTGTCCCCCGCAACGCCGGTTGTGTCCGCGCCTGCAGCGACGCCCCCTCCGCCAGCAATTGCGTTTGTGATCCAACTGGACCAGCCGGCGCCGGGCGCGCCGCCACAGGCCCAGGTTGCGCCCCTACCCCAGGAGGCCGCGCCGGTTGTGCCACTGGTACGTGCCGAGCAGATCACCGCGCCGGGCCAACCCACCCCGCCGGGCCAAACGCCGTTGCAGCCGGTGATCGTCCCCCCGCCCGCAAGCGGCCCACCGCGCACCACAGCCGCCGAGGGCATGACCTACGCGCAGATGTTCCAGGAGATCGGCTTGCGCTACGATCTAGATTGGCGCTTGCTGGCTGCGGTGGCGTATGTGGAAAGCGGCTTGGACTCGCTGGCGCTGAGCAGTGCCGGCGACATGGGGCTGATGCAGATTCGCCCCACCACGTGGCGCGAATTCGCGCCCGCAATCGGGGCGAGCGACCCCTTCGACAGCTACGCCAATGTGCTGGTGGCTGCGCGCTATTTAGATTATCTGCGTGCCTTGTTGAGCGAGCGCGGTCATCCGCAGGTAGAATGGATGTTGATCGCCTATAATTGGGGACCGGAGCCGGTGTTGAATCATCTGAGCGACGGGGGCACCTTGGCGACATTGCCCGCCGAACGTCGCCTCTATGCCGAAGACGTGCTGCGCACCGCGCGCAGCATCCCCGGCAATTGAGCGCCGCACGCACGCACCGCAATCACCCCATCGTCGGTTACACCAACCACGCGTTCACCATACCCTAGAGCGACGAGACGCCCGTATGCATCACCTGCCGCCACGCCCTGACCTGGATGCGCTGCCCGCAGACGTGGTCGCCTATATCGAAGCCCTGGAAGCCTTGACCCGCACCGCGACGCGTGAGGAGGAAGAGCGCGCCGCCGCGCCGGAACCGTCCGAGCCGCCCACCACCGTCAATGTCATCACGGTCAGCGCGGGCGGCTTGGCCAAACGCACCCCGCGCCACTTCTATTCGCGCCAACGTCGCGGGGGCATGGGCGTCTTCGGCATGGACGCGCCGGAAAACGACCCGCCCGCCTTTCTGCTCTTGGCGGAGCAAGACGCCGGTCTCACCGTGATCACCGACCAGGGCCGTGCCTTTCGCTTGGCGGTCACCGATGTGATCGAGACACCGGTACACGGACGCGGCAAAAGTCTGTGGGAGCGCCTGACCCCACGACCGGATGAGCGTATCGCGCTGGTGGTGGCAGACCCCTTGCCGGGCCAGCCCGGCGCGTATCTGGCGGTGGCAACCCGCCGCGGCCAAGTGCGGCGCATCGGTAGCCAATACTTGGGCAAGAGTCTACAACCGGGCACAGTAGTGCTCAACGTCGCCGAGGGCGGCCCGCCCGCCGCTGCCTGCTGGACCAGTGGCGGTGACGATCTCTTCCTCATGACGGCGACCGGTCAAGCCATCCGCTTTGCCGAGCGCCTGGTGCCGGTGCGCGGCTGTCTGGGCATGCGCGTGGACCCCGGCGATGTGGTGGTGGGTCTTGCCGCGACCGACGTTGACGGCGGCGTCTTCCTGGCAAGCGACGACGGCAAGGGAACCATCCGCCTTTTCAGCGGCTTTGCCGCCAACAAAGCACCCGGCGCCGGCGGCAAAGTCGCCATGAAGGCCGACCGCCTCATCGGCGCAGCGGCTGTGCGCGCGCAGGACGACCTCTTCATCATCTCCCGGCTGGGCAAGATCATTCGCTTTGCCGCAGCCGAGGTGCCGCCCAAAGAGGGCGTTGTCCAGGGCGTCAATTGTATGGCGCTGCGCGCCGACGAGTGTGTCGCCCTTGCCGTCAGCCCCGGCGCAGGCTAATCACAACCGCTTTCGTCAACTCTGCACAGCGCACAACCGTGATCGCGCGCGCAGTTGTCCGAATACAGCCTTTTCACAACCATGATACATTGGTGTAACCGGCGCGCGCCGGTCGCGTTGCTGTTGACGCGCTGTTAATCCGCCGGCGCGAGAGTGGAACGGCGGCGGCGCAGGCTGAGCGTTAGCGAATTGTCAGCATCCGGCGCCCTGTCGCGGCGTATACTCTAAATGGAACTGCCGCAAGCGCAGGAACGTCCTCTGCCGGGTAGGGGCGCGCGGGGCATCATCGGGATCGCAATGCTCGCGCTCCAACCGCATGGAGGCTTGCGGAATCTTGTGCAATTTTGCACGATGATGCGGAACGGAAACGGATTGCCGGTAGCGCGGGATGCCACACCCGCCGGCTACCGAGACCAGCCTGGGGCGCCGGTTCGCCCCCAACGGAGGAGGCCGTATGAGTCTTTTCCAAATCTTTGATGAACTTCGGTCCGACCCGTCCGCGGAGAGGGACTTTGGTATGAATTCGTCGTTTCAAGCCGCCGAAGCGCGCGAGCGCTTCCGGCGCAGCGTCACGCGCGCCCAGATGGCTGACCTGCTGGGGATGATCACCGGGGCCGAAAAGGACTTGGTCAGCTTCGATGAGGTCGCCGGACGGCTGCGCGCGCGCCAACAGATCGAAAAGGGGACCCAGATGGTCCCGTTGATGAATATCGTGGGCAGTGTCGGGCGCTATCGCGACTTCACCCGCACTTACTTGCCGCGGCCCGGCGTCAACCAAGAACGCTGGGCGCGGCTGGATGCTGCGATGCATTCCATGGAAGGCTTCCCGCCGGTGGACCTCATCAAGATCGGCGAAGTCTATTTCGTGCGCGACGGCAATCACCGCGTCAGCGTAGCACGCGCCAATGGCAGCACCCACATCGAAGCCTACGTCACCGAGCTAGAGACCGATATCCCGTTGACGTTGGACGACTTCGAGCGCGACCGCTGGATCATCAAGATCGAGCGCAAGGAATTTCTGGATGCGACTCAGATTGACCGGATTCGCCCCAACCACGGCATCGAACTCACCGAGCCGGGCCGCTACCCCATGTTGTTGGACCACATCACCGTCCACCATTACTTGCGCAACAAGGACTTGGCGCGGGCAGGCGAGAATCGCGAATTGAGTTGGGAAGAGGCGGTCGCCAGCTGGTACGACACGGTCTACACCCCGGTAGTCCAGGCGATCCGCGACTATGGGCTGTTGGAATCATTCCCCAACCGCACCGAAGCCGACCTCTATCTGTGGGTGGCGCTACACCGCGAACGCTTGGCTGCGGCCTATGAACTGGCGCCGCTCAAGCCGGAGACCGCCGTCGCCACCTTTGCCCAGCAATATGGCGACAACCTGCTCCAACGCACCGTGAAGGGACTCTGGCAAGGGCTACAGCGGGTTTTGGGCGACGATAAACCGCTGGGCATGAGCGAAGAAGAGTTCCGCGAGGCGCGTGAACGCTACGAGGCGGGCGAACGAACCCTCGCCGAAGTGGAGTTGGAAAAGCTGGCGGCGCAAAGCGAGGCAAGCGCGGAATCCGGCACGACGACAGCGGATGATGCGCCTGCCCACACCTCGGAAGCAGCACCGGCGCCCACAGAAACGGCGCGCCCTGCGCGTCGCGCCATCACCGCGGCAGGTAGGCGCGGTGCCGTTGGCACCGCGCGGCGCACGCCCAAACGGAGTCGCGGCCCCTTCCTGCGTGCGCCGTCCTGGCTCACGCGCACGGGGTTGCGCCCGCCGGTGGAGATGTAGGCGGCGGGGGCAGTATAAGGAGTCAAGATGCGGGGCGTCTTGCAGCCGGTCCTAAATGCGAGACGCCCCGCTGCATTGGCGCCCAGTGCCGCAATGACACGCCAAAGGGTTTTATCTGTGTTCTCCAACAGGCATATGGTATACTGCCCGATTGGGCAGAACCGGGTCAATTCTGCTTGGTGGAGCAGGGCCGGGCATTCTGTCTGTGCCCATGGGGCAAACGAGTGCCTACCGGGGCCAGGCCCTGCACCGACGTAAAGGGAAGGAACCTATGCGCCGAGTCAAAATTATCTGTACGATTGGCCCTGCCAGCCGGGATGTGGATGTGCTGACCCAGTTGGCTGAGGCGGGCATGAACGTAGCCCGCCTCAACATGAGCCACGGCACCCACGAATATCACCGGGGCACCATCGAGCGGGTGCGCCAGGTTTCGGAAAAGCTCGGCAAGCCGATTGCCATTCTCGCCGACCTGCAAGGGCCGAAGTTGCGCGTCGGCAAGATGCGCGAAGGCGGCGTTCCGCTCAAAAAGGGCGAGACGCTCATTCTGACCATTGACGACATCGTCGGCGAACCGGGGCGCATCCCCATCCAGTACAAAGACCTGCCGCGGCGGGTCAAAGCCGGTGAACGCATCTTGGTGGACGACGGCCTGCTGGAACTGGAAGTGACGGGCACTTCCGAGCGCGAGATCACGACCAAAGTCTTGATCGGCGGGCTGCTCACGGACAACAAGGGCATGAATCTGCCCGATGCATCCTTGGACATTCCCGCGCTCACAGCCAAGGATATCGAGGATGTGCGCTTTGCCCTCAACAACCAGGTGGACTGGATTGCGCTGAGCTTTGTCCGCACAGCGCATGAGGTCTTGGAACTCAAATCCATCATCCAGACCGATTCCTCCTTTGGTCGCGTGCCGCCGGTGGTCTCCAAGATCGAGAAGCCGGAGGCCGTGCGCAACATTGACGCCATCATCCACGCCTCCGACGCCATTATGGTGGCGCGCGGGGACTTGGGCATCGAGATCGCGCCGGAAACGGTGCCCATGGTCCAGAAGATGATCATCACCAAATGCTTGGCCGCGGCCAAACCGGTGATTACCGCTACCCAGATGCTGGACTCCATGATCCGCAACCCGCGCCCGACGCGCGCCGAAGCCAGCGATGTCGCCAACGCCGTGCTGGACGGCAGCGACGCCATCATGCTCTCCGGCGAGACCGCGTCCGGCGCCTATCCGGTGGAGGCGGTGCAGACCATGGTCAAAATTGCCAACGAAGCCGAACGCTTGCTCATGTCGTCGGACTTTCGCAGCAAATATGCCATGCCGGAGATTTACACCGCGGCGGGAGCCATCTGCCACGCCGCCATGCAAACAGCCAACGAACTGGGAGCCAAGGCTATCATTGCGCCTACGGTGAGCGGCGCGACTGCGCGCTTTATCGCCAGCTTCCGGCCCAAAGTCCCGGTGATCGCGGTCACACCCAGCCCCATGGTACAACGCCAACTCTGTCTGCACTGGGGTATCTACCCGCTGCTGACGCGGCGTCTGAGCAATACGGACGAAGTGGTCAACGACGCCATCAGCGTGGCGCAAGCCGGCGGCATGGTGGGCGCCGGGGATACGGTGGTGCTGACCGCAGGCATGGTGGGCAGCGCGCGCAACGCCACCAACCTCATGATGGTCCGCACGATTGAGCGGGTCCTGGCGCGGGGCGTCGGCTTGGGCAAGCGCGAGATCGCCGGTTCCATCGTCACCATCCCTGCCGAGCGCAACGGCTCCTTGCCTGCCGTCGGTCCCCAGGACATCATCGTCGCCGCCAACATAGACCGCGCCTGTGCCCAACTCTTGCAGCGCGCGGGCGGGCTGATCACCACCGACCCCGGATTGGACAGCTTGGGCGCGGTCGCCGCCGTCGAACTGGGCATCCCGGCGATCATTGGCGCGACCGGTCAACTGGACGAGCTGGTGGACGGTAAGCGCGTCATCCTCGACGCCAACACCGGCGCGGTCATCGAGTGGAAGAAGCGATAAGCCCCGGCTACACCGGACCGGTGGGCGGCGTATGCCCAGCCTCGATGATGGCGCGGCGAATGTCCACGCGCGTCAGGAGGATTAACCCCGCGGCAAAGAAGATGGCGATGGAGAGAATCGCCAGCCGGTAGGAGCCGGTGAACTGGAGCGTCAGGCCAAAAATCAGCGGGCCGAGCCAGCTGGTGCCGCGCTCGCTCACTTCATAGAGGCTGAAGTATTCGGCTTCTTGGCCTGTGGGAATCATCTGCGAGAAGACCGAGCGGCTGAGCGCTTGGCTCCCGCCCAAGACCAGGGCAATCACCCCGCCCAAGACGAAAAACTGCGCTTCCGTCTCCAAGAACGCATAGGTATAGACCGTCACCCCCAGCCAAATCACCAGGCTCAAGAGAATGGCCCGCTTGGCGCCCAGGCGCTCCGCCAGCCTGCCGAAGCCCAACGCGCCCACAAACGCAATGAACTGCACCATCAGGATCAGTTGGATCAGCGAGGCGGTCTGCATCCCCAACTCCACCGCGCCGAACTGGGCCGAGAGCGCAATCACCGTCTGGATGCCGTCGTTGTAGAGCAGATAGGCGGCCAAAAAGAGCAGCGTCTGCGGGTACTTGGGCAGTTGGCTGAGCGTGTGGCGCAGTTGCTTGAAGCCGATGGTAGTGATGCGTTCGCCCGGCGGCAATGATTTGTAGGCTTGGCGTCGCTGGAGGGTGAAGAGCGGGACCAACGTGAAGACTGCCCACCACAGCCCCGCGGAGGCTAGGCTGATACGCACCGCGTGTCCCGTGCTGAGGCCCAGCGGCTCGGCCAAAAATTGCACAAACACCAGGTTCACCGCCAAAAGCAAACCACCGCCCAAGTAGCCCAGCGCCCACCCTTCGGACGACACCTTGTCGCGCTCGTCCGGCGTGGCGATCTCAGGCAAAAATGCGTTGTAGAAAACGATGGACGCGCCGAAACTCACATTCGCCACCAAAAAGAGCAGGCCGCCCAACAGGTAGTTGTTGCCCTGAAGGAAGTAGAGGCCCATGGTCGCCACTGCACCCAAGTAAGCGGTGACCCCCAACATCTGCTTTTTGCGGTTGGAATAGTCCGCCAGCGCGCCCAGGATGGGCAGAAAGAAGACTTGCAACACCACCGACAGCGACACCATATAGGCGAAAAAGGAATCCGCCAAGACCGGAATGCCCAGCGGATAGACGAACCCGTTGGCATCACTTGCGGCTTGGGTCACCGCCGTGAGGTAGGGGCCGAGAAAGACGGTGACGACCGTGGTGGAGAAAGCAGAGTTGCCCCAGTCGTAGAAGTACCAGCCGATCTGCTCGCGCCGGTTGGTGGTGGCGCGGGACGGTGAGCTAGGCGCGTCGGTCTGCATGAGTTCCCCTTATGCGTGGCGGGTTGGCGGCGGTCCGTGTATACGCCGCAGGCAGTATGCAGCAAAGTGGCGACGGCTGCAAGCCTTAACGTGGCACGGCGCTTGCCCACCCTACAACAAGCGCCGGGATGGTATCCCGGCGCCTGCGACCCATGCATGGTTTCCCGCAGTTTAAGCGGGGACGGGGAAATCCGCCACCATCTCCATGACTTCCTGCTTCACCTGCTGTTGCTGCTTC
>CAKZVN010000344.1 GCA_937922105.1 uncultured Litorilinea sp. | reverse complement strand
TCAAGCCACCAAAACACACGGAGCGCCGGTGATGCCGGTGCTCCGTGGTGCGCCATGCTTTGCTTAATTGTCTGCCTATCTGCGGGCCGTCTGCACGCCCCCTACATCACCCCGACGCCTTTGCAAAGAGGGCTGCATACTCGCCGTACCCCTCGGCTTCCAGGTCCTCCGCCGGAATGAAGCGCAGCGCTGCCGAGTTCATGCAATAGCGCAAACCGGTGGGCGGCGGTCCGTCCTGGAACACATGCCCCAAATGCGAGTCCCCGTGCTTGGAGCGCACCTCGGTGCGGACCATCCACAGTTTGCGGTCCACACGCTCGACGATATTCTCCGGCACTAGCGGGCGTGTAAAGCTCGGCCATCCCGTGCCGGAGTCAAACTTGTCGTGTGAACTGAACAACGGTTCACCCGACACCACATCCACATAAATCCCCTCGGCGTGGTGATCCCAATATGCGTTGCGGAAAGGCGGCTCCGTACCGTCCTGTTGTGTGACCCGGTACTGCTCCGGCGTCAAACGCCGCCGCAACTCCTCATCACTCGGTTTTTGATAGGTTCGCGTCACCTTGCTTCTCCTCAACCATCCAACAACGTTTCTCGGTCATTCAGAGTATGAGGAATATAGCATGCGCGCATCCGCGCGTCTGGCGTACCGCTTACAGAGCAACCCAGCCACCAGGCCAATACGCGCGCTCACACGCCCGCTGCCTTCACCCGCGGCCAAGCATGAAGCGCATAGAGGATCGCAGCCGCCGCCTCGGCTGCGCGCCCCAGCAGGGTCCAGGTCGCGCCGGCTTCCACAAACGGCGCGACACTCACCGCCACCACGCCGGCATTCACCAACACCAACGCCAGCCACACCAGCCCAATGCGCGGCCGGGCTGTTTGGAAACGCGGCAGAATCCACGTGGCAACTCCCAATGCCAGCAACAGGGTCCACCCTACCAAAAGCAGTTCCATATGCGCCGGCAACAACAGCCACCAGCGCGGCGACCACGCCAACGCCTTGTTCATCAACAACAGCGCGCCGATGGTAAAGCCCACCAGCAAGTGAACCAGCGCAATCCGCACAGCCCAACGCGTCACCGGCGGCATCATACTCACCTCTCGCGCACGCGCGGCCACAACAGCGCAACCACCAGCATTCCCCCGACCCATTGCGCCAGGGCCGCGACGACTAGGCCTCCGGCCCATAGAATTCCGCCCCCCGCCACAAAGACCGGCTCCGCCACGACGCGCAGCACCAGACCGAGATTGAGCGCCCCATAAGCCCCGTACCCTATCCAATCCGGGCCGCGCGGTTGCGCGCGTGACCAGCGCGGAAACATCCACACCGCCACCCCCACGATCAGGTGCAACACCCATCCCACCATCAACAGATGGACATAGAGCGGCGTCAACACAGCCACAGGCCAAGTCGTGGGCAACCACGGACGCCCTGCCATCGCCAGTCCCGTGACAAAGGCCGCCACAAAATAGACCAGACCGGTTTTCACATACAGTCGCGTCAGGTGAGGCATCGGTCGCTCCCCTCACTGCCCCGCACTCTGGGCGCGTACCGGCGCAGATACGGGTAGGCGGGGACGTAGCCGCACCCCGCTCAGCGTATTCACAAGAAACACCACCATCACCACAGCCGTAAGCAAACCGCCCCACATACGCGCGGGCCACCACAGGCCAAGGTCCCCCGCCACTCGAAGCGCCAACGCTCCCTGCAACAGCCACAAGTGCGCGTAAAAGCGCGGGCGAAAAAGCACATCTACTCCCAAAACCGCCGGAAGGATGATCAAGATATGAGCAAAGATCATCGAAAAGACAAACCCCACCAAGACCGTATGGAGAAATGCATCATAGACCGGACCGGCTCGCCCGACCGGGAGCAGTGCGCCGATCACCCCACCGGCAGCCAGCCACCCATACCCCACCAGCAACGCAAAAGCCATGTAGCGCGCCTGTCCACCGGCGCGCACACGTCGCGAGGCAATGTCAAAGCGCAGCAACCATCCCCCCAGACCGAGCCACCCCAGCGCAGTCAAACGCACACCGCTCTCAAAATGAACCAGCGCAACCAACGCACCGGTGATCACAAGGGTCACCACCGCGACAAAGAGCGCGACGGCCCACCGTGAAAGACGCAGCAAACGGCTCAATTCCAGCCGCTCGGCGGCTATCGTCAAGACCAAAAAACCGGCCCAGGCCATCGTGACGGACGGGATGGTCGCCCCCAACAGCCAAGCCGTATTCCCCACAGCCCACAACATCGCCCCCAGGACCAACACCACCGTGTAAAGGGCGGGTTGGAGTCGCCAGATTGCAGCCATCACCATGACCAAGCCCGCGCTTGCCAGCGTGATCAGCAACGGTCCGATGTTCCCTCCGCTGCCGGATGCCGCCAACACTGCCCCCACTCCGGCAGCCGCGGGCACGAAGTATGCTGCGCGCCGCCCCAGGCCGATGGCCCGCTCCAAGCCAATCAATACTCCCAGAAAGCCGCCGATCATCAAGGGACCGTGCGCCATCGGGAGCGTCGGCAACAGCGGCGACCAGGCCCACCCTAGCCGCACCACCCCGGCCCAAAGACCCGCCAACAGCAACACCATCGCCAATGCCATCCACGGCACGCGCGCGACTTTCATCCGGTTCCTGCTCCTTCACGCCCCTGCGGGCACACCGTCGCTGCTGCACATCGCGGCTCAGGCCGCGTCCACCATGATGAGCAGCATGCGCGTCTGGGTCACCGCCCGAATACTGTGCGCTAGATGCGGGTCCATCACAGCCAAACTGCCCGGCCCCGCCTGCATCGTTCTATCCCCCAACGTCAACACCGCTTCCCCCTCCACAAAATAGAGAAGGGCGCGCTTGCTGCTCGTATGCTCGGATAGCTCCTGACCCGGCGCAAACCCGAAAACGATCACCCGCAGCCCATCCCGATGATGTAGCGTGCGACTCACAATGCTGTCCGCGGCAATCTCCGCAGGCGCATCCGCCACCGAATCGAAAAACGCAAAGTGCGGGCGTTCATATGCGGCATCTATCATGGTCCACCCCTTGTGTACCCGAAAGCTCAGACTCCTGCGTTCTGCCGCAGTCAGCGATGAATGGTGCGCAAGAAGGCAACGATGTCCAGCAGCTGCGCGTCGGTCAGAGCCGGATTCCCACCTTTAGGAGGCATCAAGACCCCCGTCGTATTGAGCGGGTCCGTGGGCGCTCTACCCACTTTGAGAAACTCGACCAACTCCAAATCGCTCAATGAATCCATGAAAGGACTGTCCGTCATATCCTTTCCCAACCCTTGCACTCCCTCGCCGGTCGCGCCATGGCAGGCCGCGCAACTTGCGGCATACAACATACGTCCCCGCTCCACATCGCCGCCCCCCTCCACCAGCGCAGCACTTGCTGCGGGTGCGGCATCCCGCTGTGCCTGTCCGTCGCACGCCCCGAAAATCGCGACGAGTCCCCCCATCACACAGACCGCGCCAACCCGTGCCCACCAACTCATCCTGTGCATGAAATGAATATCCTCCTACTCGGCTTATGTTCGCTCAGGGCGACGCGCCCGGCACTTGTGCAGGCCTTTTGCGCACCACCAAAAAGGGCAGCGCAATGGCGCCTTCCGGGCAAACATCCTCGCACGCGACGCAGTAGATACAGCCCGGCGGGTAGACCAGCTCGGCCTTGCCGTCGCGCCGCGCCAAAACGTGCGTTGGGCATACCTCAATGCATCGACCACAACCGGTACACAACCGGCGGTCGATCCTCGGCAACGGCTCCATTGGTCCCTCCCGTCCTTCGCTCCACCCGCACGCGCATACCCACAGCCTACTCCCGGTGCCGGTCCGGCTCTACGACCAAAGTCCCATCGCGCAGTCCCCATCACAAAAAAACCGGACGGGTTGTCCGTCCGGCGTCCTTGTTCGTTAGTGGTTTGAGCGTCAGGTGTCAAAGATGGTCATGCTGAGCGCGCCAACACCGCCATCGCCGCGTTGCGACCGTTGACCCCGATCACGCTGCCGCCGGGATGCGTTCCCGCGCCGCACAGATAGACACCGGGCATGGGTGTGGCATAGGCGAGGCGTTGGTCCCACATATACGGCGGGAGGCACTCCCCGTGGAAGATGTGCCCCCCAGACAGACCGACCTTGCGTTCCATATCCGGCGGGCCGAGCACCTCCATATCCATCACTGCATCCGGCAAATTGGTGCAAAAGCGCGCAATCGAATCGAGCGCCAAGCGGCCCACCTCGGCCCGGCGCGACTCCCAATCGCCGCGGGCAAAGGCATAGGGCACATATTGGGCAAAGACACTCATGACGTGCTTGCCCGGTGGCGTCACTGAACCGTCATGTGCGCTCTGGAAATAGAGTTCGGTCCACAACCGCGCCGGTAACTCACCGGCTTGGGCAGCCGCAAAGCCGGCGCGCCATTCGTCCTTGGACAGCGGCGTATTGATCTGCCCCAAGTGGTGCGGCTCAAAAACACCCGGTCGCGCGCGAAAGTTGGGCAGTTCATGCAACGCAACCGTCACCTTCACCGTACAACCTTGCATGGGCACGCGCTCTACCGCTGCACGCCAATCCGCCGGCGCCTGCGCGCCCACCAGCGCCAGCGTCGTGCGCGGGTCCGCGTTTGATACCACCACCGGAGCGTATACACGCTCACCTCCCGCTAACTCCACGCCTTCGCCCGGTAGGATACGCGCTACCGGCGTCCCCGTTGCAACCACCGCGCCCAAATCTTGGGCAATATCACAGAGGATGAACGAGATCATCCCCATACCGCCCTGGACATAGCCCCAGGTCCCGGTCTCGCTGAACATCCGCCCGGACGAATGATGGAAATGGACAAACGCCGTACCAGGGTCGAACGGACTGGCGTTGGTCCCGATCACGCCTTGGCCCAAGAGCGCGCACTGGAGCCGCTCATCGCGCAGAAAGCGCTCCACATACTCCACCATGGACCACTCGAAGAGCAACCCTATGGCGTCGGGGTCATGCCCGACGCGCTCCTCGATCTGTGCGCGCGAGGGCGGTTCGCCAAGCCAGAGGTCCCGGTCATCGGCTGGGCGCACCGCATCACGCACGCGCGCCATCAGCGCATTCATCGCCCGCCAGCCCGCCACATCCCCCCGCGACAAACGCGCCACCTCCGCCGCGGCGCGCTCGCTGTCCTCCCAAAGCTGGAGACTGCTGCCGTCCTCAAAGGGGACAAACATCCCGTTTTTAGCCGGCGTCCACCGCAAGCCGTAGCGCGCCATGTCCAGTTCGTCAATCACCCGCTGGTGCAACAAGCCGGCCAAATAGGCGCAGGGCGAGACCAGAAAGCCGGGCCATGTCTCCTCCAGCGTGCACGCGCCGCCGACGCGTTCGCGCGCCTCCAAGACCAGCACACGCCTCCCCGCGCGGGCCAAATAGGCTGCGCATGCCAACCCATTATGGCCCGCGCCCACCACCACCACATCCCACGGCTGCGCGGCCAATTCGCGCATAGGGCGCGGCAGCCCGACCTTTCCCAGCACCGCAGCGGTTGATC
>CAKZVN010000343.1 GCA_937922105.1 uncultured Litorilinea sp. | reverse complement strand
CAACTGCGGGTTGCAACTCAGCCCCATCGCAATCATCACGCGTTGGCGCATCCCGCCGGAGAACTGGTGGGGGTAATCGTCCAGACGAGACTCGGCGCCGGGGATGCCTACCATCTCCAACAGTTGGACGGCGCGCTTGCGGCTCTGCTCCCGGTTCATGTTGAGGTGCAGTTCCAACGCCTCGGTGATCTGGCGCCCGATGGTCAACACGGGATTGAGCGAGGTCATGGGGTCTTGGAAGATCATGGCGATGCGATTGCCGCGCACGCCACGTAGCTGGTCCTCGCTGAGCTTGAGCAAGTCTTGCCCATCAAACCAGACTTCGCCGGCGACGATCTTGCCCGGCGGTTGCGGGATCAACCGGATCAGCGACATGACGCCTACGCTCTTGCCGCTACCGGACTCGCCCACGATCGCGACGGTTTCTCCCTTGTCAACCGTATAGGAGATGCCGTTGACCGCATGGACCACGCCATCCTGTGTGAAGAATTGGGTCTTGAGATTCTTCACTTCCAGCAGTTTTGCCATGAAGTTGCCTTCCTCCGCGTGAATGGGGCCTGAAGTGACTGGTGGTGCGACATTGGCGTCGTGCAGTGAATCCTAGTGGTGACACAGCAAGGGGGTGGGGGTCCACAAAAAACAACCTCGCCGCAGACCGGCCAGGATGTGACCTATGGCTGATGGGGTTGCAGACCGTCCGGTCTGGCGAACACACGTCTCCCTATGGGAAATTTTCGGCCGCTCCGGCCGGCGGCCCCGGCGTCACAGCCGGCGCGTGGTGGGTGCGCTTGGCAGTGAATCGCCGCATGGCGTCTTGGTTCGGTGCAATGCAGTGGGTGCGGCGCCTTGCTGTCTCGATCAGTCGCTCGGTCTTGACAACTGGTCTTGACAACGAGGCGATGCGACATTGCCCGCAAATGCTAACAAAGATCAGTCACCTTGTCAAAACAACTTTTTCACCTTTGGGATAAGGTTGGGATAACGGTGTTTTACCGGTGTTTTGGATGGGGCGGACCCGTCGCCCGCAGATGTACGCGGCGGGAAAAGGCTCAGTGGCCCGCCAAGAGGCGTTGGGCGGCGTGGTAGGGGTCTTGGCGACGTTGGGCGACGGCTTCCACGAGCGCGCGCACATCCAGCGCGGCCCACTGGGCACGGATGCGCCGCTCCAACTCGGCGCGCAGGAGCGCTTCCACCGCATGGGCGGCGCGCAGATGTTCACGCGCAGTCCACTCGCCCGTCTCCAACAGCCAATCCCGGTGCGCTTCGATGCGTTGGCGCAGCGTCTCCACCCCTTCTTCTGTGGATGCCACCGTCTTCAGCACCTCCACGCGCCAGCGGGCATCGTCGCGGGATTCGCCCTGCCCCG
Source organism: uncultured Litorilinea sp. (assembly GCA_937922105.1). Classification (GTDB taxonomy): domain Bacteria; phylum Chloroflexota; class Anaerolineae; order Caldilineales; family Caldilineaceae; genus QEUY01. Next base: position 7,604 of record CAKZVN010000343.1, on the reverse strand, counting down.
CGTGGGCCGGCGTGCCGGTCGCCGCCTGGGAATCGGGGACCAGCCGCCCGTGGTGGCGACGGGGGCGGGCGTGGGTTCCGTCCAACTCCAACATCATCGCCAACGCCTGCACAGTCTTGTCCGCGCCGGGGCGGTCGGCCTTGTTGACCACCAACAGGTCGGCGATCTCCAAAATACCCGCTTTGATGGCCTGAATCTCGTCACCCAGCCCAGGCGCTTCCACCACCACGGTGGTATGTGCGGTGGAGGCAATCTCGACCTCGGCTTGGCCTACCCCGACCGTCTCGACCAGGATACGGTCAAAGCCGGCGGCATCCAGCACGGTGATCACGCCTCCGGTTGTCTTGCTCAGCCCGCCTAAGCTGCCGCGCGTCGCCATGCTGCGAATAAAGACACCGGGGTCGCCGCTCAGCGCGCGCATGCGGACGCGGTCGCCCAAGATTGCACCGCCGGTAAAGGGGCTGGTAGGGTCAATCGCTACAATGGCGACCGTCTGCCCTGCGGCGCGGATGGCGCGCGCCAGCGCCGTCACCAGCGTGGATTTGCCGGAGCCGGGTGCACCGGTCACGCCGATGATATGGCTGCCGCCGCCACACGGGTAGAGCGCAGCCAGCAGTTCAACCGCACGGGGATGCTCGTTCTCGACCCAAGTGATGGCCTGAGCCAGACGCAGACGGTCCCCGCCGCGCACCCCGGCGATCAGTTGGGCAGGGTCCTGATTACGCACGCGGCTTACTGTCCCTGGGCTGCCGCTACGGCCTGGCGCAGCGTCGCCGCAATCGCCTCGGTAGTAGCACCCGGCCCGAAGACCGCATATACCCCCGCTGCCTGCAAACGCGGGATATCCTCCTCCGGGACAATGCCGCCCACCACGACAACCACGTGGGATTGGCCCTGGTTGCGCAGCAACTCGATGATCTTGGGGCAAAGCGTCATGTGCGCGCCGCTGAGGATGCTCAACCCCACCACGTCCACATCTTCTTGCAGCGCGGCCTCGGCAATCATTTGCGGCGTCTGGCGGATGCCGGTGTAGATTACCTCGAAGCCTGCGTCGCGCAGCGCGCGCGCCACCACCTTCGCCCCGCGATCGTGACCGTCCAGCCCCGGCTTGGCGACCAAAACGCGGATGCGCGGCGCGGCTGGGGTCGTGTCCGTCGCACCCGCAACATCAAGCGGGCCTGGCGCAGCGGATGCATCCGGGGCCTGCTCGATGGAGTGTTGTCCTTGTTGATTCATGCACGTCGTTCCAAGCACGTAGTTCCAAAAAGTGAGTTAGCAATAAAAGCGGGCACAAACCGGGGCAACGCTACCGACTGTGCTCCGTTGTATGCTCTATCTTACGGAAACGCTGCACCGCTGCCAAAGTCGCGCCGCATCGGGAGAGCCAGGGAGCACAGATTCACAGGGATGACGAAGGGCCTCCGCCGGTTGACAGCGCGGGGGTGCAGGGTATAATGGACAGCGCGATGCGTGAACGACGAGCAAACGTGGCCCATGTCTGAACCGGAAACCCGCACCTCACCAACTGCCCCATTTCCCGCTTTCCGGCGAGGAGAGATTTGGGCATTAGGCGTGGGCGCGTTGGTCGCGGGGGCATTGCTGATTGTCTATGGGCCGCAGCTGTGGCGCTTCCTCCAGGATGAAGCCGCGCTGGAGGCGTGGCTCGCGCAGTTGGGTTGGCTCGGTCCGGTGGCGTTGATCGCGCTCAACGCGTTGCAGATCGTCGTTGCTCCCATCCCCGGCTATGTGGTCCAAATTGCGGCGGGCTTTCTCTTCGGGCCGTGGTGGGGTGGGCTATATGCCAGCCTGGGTTTGCTCCTGGGCGCGTCGCTGGCTTTCGGGCTGGCTCGGCGCTATGGTCGCCCGTTAGCGGCGCGTCTCGTCGGCGGCGAGCGCATTGAGCGCTGGGAACGCGTCACCCACAGCACCAGCACGCTGGTCTGGTTCATGTTGATCCTGGGACCGACGGGCGACCTGCCCTATTTTATGGGCGGTTTGGCGCGCGTCTCCTATGTCAAAGTGATTCTCATCACCCTGTTGGTGCGCGTGCCCACTACCTTTGTGGCGGCGGCGGCGGGCGCGGGGGTCATGTGGTTGACCTGGTGGCAGGTGGGACTGGTTATTCTGTTGCTGGCCCTGCTGCTGGTGCTTTTCTTGCGCTATCAAGATCGCCTGACCGACTGGGCCGACCGTCATGTCCAGCGGCACATCAATAACCTGCCGGCAGCGGACGCCGAGCCTGCCGACTAAACCTTCTTTCCCCGTCTGTGCGGGGCCGGAGTCCTATGACGACCACATCTGCCCAAGCCTCCTTGTGGAGCAAACTCGACGCCGACCTGAAAGAGGCCATGCGCGCTCAAGATACCGTGACCAAACTCACCCTGCGCGCAGTCAAGACGGCCTTGACCGAAGCGAGCAAGGCCGGCGCCGACCACCACCTGGACGACACCCAGGTGCTGGCCATCATCCAGCGCGAGGCCAAGCGCCGCCGCGAGACCGCTGCCGAGTTCGAGGCGCTGGGCGCGCAGGAGCGCGCCGCCCAAGAGCGCGCCGAATTAGCCGTCTTAGAGCGCTATCTGCCGCGCCAATTGAGCGAAGCCGAAATCGAAGACCTGGCGCGCACGGTGATCGCCGAAACCGGCGCCGCCTCCGCGCGTGACCTGGGCAAGGTCATGCCCGTGTTGCTGGCGCGCATCGGCGCGGGGGCCGACGGCAAAGTCGTCAGCCGTATTGTGCGCCAATTGCTGGGCGCGTGACCGTCCGTCCGCACGACGGCAGGTCGGGTCCATAAGGTCCGCCATGTCCCAAGCCACCCTCTCCTTTCGCTTGCCACCACGAAGCCGCTGGGGCGACCGGCTTCTCATCGCCATCCTCACCGCGTCGGTCGTCATTCTCCTGGTGGGGCTCTTCGCCTGGCAGATTCCCTTCAGTGGGCAACTGCGCATGCCCGCCGGGGAGATCGCGCCCCATGACGTGGTGGTGCCGCGCCAGATCGTCTACGAAAGCCAGATTCTCACCGAACGCGCGCGCGAGCGTGCCGCCGCCGCCATCCCCGACCAATATGATCCCCCGGACGGCCGCGTGCGTCGCCAACAAATTGAACTGGGCCGCGACATCCTCGCCTATATGAGCATGGTGCGCGCCGACGAATATGCTTCGCCCGAATTGAAGACCGACTATCTGCTCGCCATCACGGCCTTTCCGGTGACGCCGGAGTTGGCCCTCCTCATCCTGGAAGCGACCCCCGCCGAGTGGGACTCGGTCGTCAACGAACTGCCCGTGACCCTAGACCGCGTCATGCGCGAAGAGATTCGCGAGAGCACGCTGGCGGCGGCGCGCCGCCGCGTGCCCGCCCTGGTCTCCGGCGAGCTATCCGAGCGGGCCAATACCATTGTCGTGGAAATCGCGCGCGGACTGGTCCGTCCCAATAGCATGGCGAATCCGGCGCGCACCGAAGAATTGCGCGAGCGGGCACGCGCCGATGTCCCCATGCAGTTGGTCACTCTGGAACGCAACGAGATCATCGTGCGCGCCGGCGACCGCGTGACGCCCGAACATGTGGAAGCCATGACCCAGATTGGGCTGTTGCAAGGGGAATGGAACTGGTGGATTGCGTTGCGCGGCACGTTGTTCAGCTTGGCGTTGGTGACGGTCGCCGGGGGCGCGCTCTACCGGGTGTGGCCCGCCGTTCTGCGCAACGTCCCCGAATATGGGCTGCTCATCCTGTTGGTGGTGGCTTGGCTGTTGGCGGCGAAATTCATGCTCGTGCCCCACGACTGGTTGCCCTATCTCTATCCGTTGGCGGCGCTGGGGATGTTGGTCGCGGTGTTGATCCATGTGCGCGCAGCGGTGGTGATCCTCTTCGCCTTGACCCTGGTGGCAGTCTATCTGGCGCGCAATAACCCGGGGGTGATCCCCTATCTGGGCCTGGGCAGCATCGCCGGTATCGTCGTCTTGGGGCGCGCCGAGCGGCTCACGTCCTTCTTTTGGGCCGGGGTGGCGGTAGCGGCGTGCAACTGGTTGATCTTCGCCGCGTTCCGCGCGCCGTTCGAGGACCTGGACACGGCGCGCTTGGTACAGTTGCACACGGTCGTCCTTCTCAACGGGGGGCTATCCGCCAGCATTGCCATGATTCTCTATTTGGTGCTGGGCAATCTCTTCGGCATCACCACCAGCCTTCAATTGACCGAACTGAGCCGCCCCACCCACCCGCTGCTGCGCCAGCTGTTGCTCAAGGCATCGGGAACCTATCACCACACCATTGTGGTCAGCAACCTTGCCGAGCGCGCGGCCGCGGCTATCGGCGCCGATGCCTTCCTCACGCGCGTGGGCGCCTATTACCACGACATCGGCAAGACGGTGCGCCCTTATTTCTTCACCGAAAACATCGTGGACAGCAACTCGCCCCACGATAAGTTGGACCCGCTCACCAGCGCGCAAATCATCATCAGCCATGTGAGCGACGGGTTGGACTTGGCAGCCAAGTATCGCTTGCCGCTACGGCTGCGCGATTTTATCCGCGAACACCACGGCACGACCCTGGTCAAGTTCTTTTACATCCAAGCCCAACGTGAGGCCCCGGACGGCGTGACGGTGGACCCCGCCGATTTCCGCTATCCCGGACCCAACCCGCGCAGCAAAGAAACTGCCATCCTCTTCCTTGCCGACACCTGTGAAGCCGCGGTTCGTGCCATGCGCCCCGCCACGCGCGAGGAATTGGCCCAACTCATCAACCGTTTGATTGACGAACGCGTTGCCGACGGCGATCTCAACGACAGCAACCTCACCTTCCGTGAGTTGACCACCATCAAGGATGTCTTCATTCAGGTGTTGCAGGGCGTCCACCATCCGCGCGTCCAGTACCCGGAGATGGTCAAGCGCCCGCGCGCCGAAGAGACCAATGGCAGTCGCCCCCATACGACGGAGCCGGTCCCGTTGCCCGGCGGCATCGAAGAACCGAGCGGAGCCTAAACGCATGGCAACCATCAACGGCCATTCGCCCGCAGCGGACGTGGAGCCGGAGTACGCGATTGACCTACAGATTGACGACGCCTATGCCGACGAGATTGACGGCATGGGTCTCTTGGCTGCGGCAAGCGCCGCCTTGCGCCATTGCGGCGTCACGCGCGCGCTGCTCACGGTGGTCGTCACCACGGACGAAGCGGTGCGTGACCTCAACCGCACCTACCGCGGGCTGGACGAAGCCACCGACGTACTCAGCTTTCCCGCCCAGGATGACGCTGCGAGCGCCCTGACCATGCCCCCCGAAGCCGCCGCCGAACTGGAAGATTATCTGGGCGATATTCTCATCGCCTATCCCTATAGCCTGCGCCAAGCCGCGCGGCTTGGCGTCTCACCCGCCGCGGAATTGCGTTTGCTGGTGGTCCACGGTACACTGCATTTGTTGGGCTATGACCACGACACCCCGGAAGCCGAAGCGGAGATGTGGGCCGTCCAGGAAGCAATCCTGGCACAATTCGGCGACGGCGGGCTAACCCAACAGCATCGTGAATCCTAGTAGCGTGCCGGGTCATCATTGGCGCGGCCCTGTTCCAACCGAGCACACCCCATGTCCGACACAAGCCTCGCCGTCGAATCCAGCGTAGCCCGCGGCACAGCCGCAGACAGCGCCCGCGCCACCCCGCGGCGCAACTTCCGCACCGGCATCGCCTTTCTCCCCGGTCGTGTGCTGAGCTTTCGCGCCGCCTGGCAAGGGGTGCTCTATACCCTGCGGACCCAACCCAACGCCTGGATCGAGTTGAGCGCGCTGGCAGTGGTCTGCGTGGCAGGGTGGTGGTTCGGCATCAGCGCGCTGGAGTGGGGTCTCTTGGGGTTGACAGTGGCGATGGTGCTGGCGCTGGAAGCCGTCAACACCGCGGTGGAAGCTGTGGTTGATTTGGTCTCGCCGCAAATCCATCCCCTGGCGAAGATCGCCAAAGACACGGCTGCGGGAGCCATGCTCTTTGCCGTTGCGGGCAGCGTGATCGTCGCGTCCGCCATCTTCGGCCCGCGGCTGTGGTCCCTGTGGTTTTAGCTTCCCATCCACCCCGATTCCCGATTTCATTGCTTACTCGATTGCCTAATCCATGCTCAACCCAATGCCCAGAGGAAAGAACGGAACCTGACCATGATCCAGACACCCGACATCCAGCGCCCGCCGCGTGACCTTGTCCTCGGCCTCCAGCACATCGGCAGCGCCACCGCCGCCGGTGAGTTGAGCCGGCTGGGCATCCGTGACCCGCACCTGCGCGGAGTCCGCACGTTCACCCCCGGCGTGACCGTCGCCGGCCCGGCGCTTACCTTGCAATTCATGCCCAAGCGCGAAGACCAATATCGCCAAGACGAATACGCCGACCCGGAAAAACAGCTGCACCGCCATGTGCTCTATCACACCCAGGAAGGTGACGTAGTCGTGGTGGATGCGCGCGGCCATTTGGGCAGCGGTGTCTTCGGCGAGATGATGCTCACCTATTTCAAGGGCCGCGGCGGGGTCGGCGTGGTGATTGACGGCTGCATCCGCGATTTCCCCAAAGCCAAACATCTGGGTCTCGGTCTCTGGCTCAAGGGAACGACGCCCAACTTCCACACCCAGACCGACATCGTGCCTTTTGCCGTCAACGTGCCCATCGCCGTCTGTGATACGCTGGTGATGCCGGGCGACATCATCGTTGCGGATGACGATGGCGCGGTGGTGGTGCCCATCGGGTTGGCGCCGGAATTGCTCAAGAAAGCCAGCGAGCACGCGGAATGGGAAGATTTCTCGCGCATGCGCTTGGCCCAGGGCGGTGACCTCCGCAAGTACTACCCGCTCTCCGAGGAAGCCCGCGCCGAATATGAAGAGTGGCGCAAGCAGCAGTCTGGCCAGGGCTAGCGGTTCACCGTCGGGCAATCCATACAAAACAGACCGGGGTCGGGTCTTCCGATAGTGGAGACCCGACCCCGGCTTGATTGCCAGGGCGCCCACCCATCCAGTGTGGGCGCCCTGGGCACGCGCAAAGGGGAAAACCCGGTTTTACGGGAAGGATACGTTCAAGTTGACGTTGGAGGCCTGCACTGCGGGCAGCAGGGCCTCGACCGTATCAATGATCTGCGCGATGTTGGGGTCGTCCCCCAGCAGACCGGTCCGTTCCGCCAACGCCAAGACATAGTTGATGCGCCCGTCCGCCCAGCGGATGTAGGGCAGCGTCTTGCCGTTGATCGAGATGAAGATGCCCTCGCTATTGGTCGCCAAGCCGACTTGCTTGATGCCGGCAGCGCTGGCGCCTTGCACCAAATCCGGCGGCAGATTGAGCGCCTCCCACGGGACCATACCCATGACCTGGCTCCATTCGGCCTGGGTCATATCCATGACCGTCCAGGTGCCGTCCGGCGCATAGGTGACAGCGATCTGGAAGGTGGGCGGGGTGCCGACAGCAGCCAGGAACTCTTGCTGGGCCGCCAACGAGCGCGCCGCAACTTCATCGTCCACCACCACCAGGGGGATGGGAGCCTCGCCCGCCGCGACGGGGAAGCGCAGGGTCACACCGATACCCAGGTTGCGCACCATGGGCAGGACCTTGTCCAGCAGCGCCACGCCGCCGCCGAGGATGTCCAACACCTCGGCC
>CAKZVN010000342.1 GCA_937922105.1 uncultured Litorilinea sp. | reverse complement strand
GATCACCGCGGTCGCCGCTGCCGAGGCGATCAAGCTCCTGGTGGGCAGCGGCACGCTCAATCCCGGCGTGATCCATCTGGATGTGTGGAGCCACGACTACGAACGCTTTCTCACGGCACGGCGGCCCGACTGCCCGGCCTGTGGCGCGCACCGCTACGAGTTCTTGAACGCGCAGGTGGGCACCACTAGCGCGGCGCTCTGCGGACGCAATGCGGTGCAGGTTGCCGTGAGCGGCGCGCCGCGGCTGGACTTGACCGCGCTCGCCCGCCGGCTGGGCACGGTCGCCCAGGAATTGACTGTCAACGACTATCTGGCGCGCGCGCGCATTGACGGCTACGAGTTCACCATCTTTCCGGACAACCGCGCCATCATCAAGGGCACGGAAGACCCGGACTTGGCGAAGACGCTCTACGCCCGGTACATTGGGGCATGAACCAAGCGGCATCCCGCGGACAACCGCAGAGACCACAGCCGCACGGCGCGCCGGCACGCGTGGTGGTGCAACCCTTCCGCGCCGCCGATTTGCCGGCGCTGGTCGCGCTGTGGAACCACACCTTTGCCGACCGGCGCAATTTCGCACCGGTGAGCGAGGAGACCTTTCGCCGTCGCGTGCTGGACCGCCCCGCGTGTGACCCCGCCGGGCTGTTCCTCGCCTGGGCGGTCGGCCCGGACGGCACTGCGCGCGCCGCCGGCTTGGCCCATGCCCTCCGCCCCGCGCCCCAAACCGGCGTCTATGCCAAGTGGGGCGGGCATCACTTCTTGGCGGTGATCGGTGTCGCGCCGGAGATGCGCCGCCAGGGGATCGGCAGTCGCCTCCTGCAGGCTGCCGAAAATTGGCTCTATTACTGCCCGATCTACGCCGCCAGCCACATCCAACCCTGTTACGGCACGCTGGAGCAATTGGCGCCGCCTTTCTTCGGCAGCACCCAGCGTCTGGGCATCAGCGCCACCGACACGGGACTGATTCGCTTTCTGGCTCGCCGCGGCTACCGGGCTACCGACCCTGGCGATGTCTCCATGACCGCGACACTGGGCGCGCGCCCGGTGCCGCCCGCGCCGGACTTGGCTGCGCTGGGGCTGGCTGTGGTGACGCTGGACCCCGCGCATCCCTTCACCGGTACGGAGCCGCCGGGCCGCGCAGAGTACACCTTGCGCGGGGACAACGGCGGCGCGCCCTTTGCGGCGCTGGTGCTCGTAGACGGTGAGGGCTGTTTGCGCGGCCATTTGAGCTGGTATCCCATGACGCGCCCGGGCTGGGCGGCGCTGGCAGGGTTTTGGGTCGCGCCGGAGCTGCGCGGGCGCGGCCTGGGCCGTTACCTGTTGGACCGCGCGCTGGCGGACATGGTGCAAGCACCGCCCCCGCGCGGCGGCTACACCCACGTCGAGGTTCATACCCATCTCACACATCATGCCGCCGCCGCTGCGCTTTATGGCAGGCGCGGCTTTGCCGTCGAGGCAGCCTGGGTCAACTTGGTCAAGACTTGAGCAGTGCGCGGTGTGCAATCCGTGGGATTGACAGCAACCTGACAGACTACCGCCCAACAAAGGCGTGTAGCATACCCATAGGATATTAACATGACAGATAAGTCCGTAGCCGATACCGGCAGGCCGAACGCCACCCTTCCCCCAACCGTGATCCATGCCCTTGTCAACGGCTATCACGGCGCACCCTTTGAGGTACTGGGGCCGCACGAGATGGTTGTAGGCGGGCAGGCTGTTGTGGTGGTGCGCGCCTTTCGCCCCCTCGACGCGGCGGCTTGGGTGGTAGACGACACCGGTACACGCACCCCCATGACACGCATTGACCCCGCAGGCCTCTTTGAAGCGGTGCTGCCCGCCCCACCCCCGGACGCACCGACGCCCTTCCGCTATCATCTGGTGGTGGCGGACGCCACCGGCACCGAATATCGCCTAGAAGACCCCTATCGCTTCCCGCCCTTGCTGACCGACTTCGACCTCTACCTGTTCGGCGAGGGCAACTTCTACTACAGCTATGAGAAGCTGGGCGCGCATCCGCGCGTGGTGGACGGTGTGCCGGGGGTCAACTTTGCCGTATGGGCGCCCAACGCCGAACGCGTCAGCGTCATCGGCTCCTTCAACGGCTGGGACAAGCGCACCCATCCCATGCGCCGCCATGACCCCTCCGGCGTGTGGGAGTTGTTCATCCCCCATCTGCCCAACGGGACCCATTACAAATACGCGGTCAAGTCCCGCTTTCTGGGCTACGAGGTGGACAAAAGCGACCCATACGGTTTCTATGCCGAGATGCGCCCCAGCACCGACTCGCGCGTGTGGGACTTGTCGAACTATGTCTGGCACGACGCCGCCTGGCTCGAAGAACGCGCGCAACGCCAGGCACTGGACCAGCCCATCAACATCTATGAAGTGCATTTGGGGTCGTGGCGCCGTGCGCCGGAAGATAACGGCTTTCTCAACTATCGCGACTTAGCCGTGCAGTTGGTGGACTATGTGCGCGAGATGGGCTATACCCATATCGAGTTGTTGCCCATCACCGAACACCCCTTCGACGGCTCGTGGGGCTATCAGACCACCGGCTACTTTGCGCCCACCAGCCGTTTCGGCACGCCCGACGACTTTAAGTTCTTCGTAGATACCTGCCACCAAGCCGGCATCGGTGTCATCTTGGACTGGGTCCCTGCCCACTTCCCGCGCGACGCGCACGGGTTGGCGTTCTTCGACGGCACACATCTCTATGAGCACGCCGACCCGCGCCTGGGCGAACATCTGGATTGGGGCACCAAAATCTTCAACTTCGGGCGCAACGAGGTCCGCAACTTTCTCATCAGCAGCGCGCTCTTCTGGCTCAAAGAATATCACCTGGATGGGCTGCGCGTGGATGCCGTGGCGTCCATGCTCTATTTGGACTACAGCCGCAAGCCGGGTGAGTGGATTCCCAACCGCTACGGCGGGCGCGAGAACCTGGAAGCCATTGCCTTTATCCGTCGCTTCAACGAGATCACCCACGCCGAAGTGCCCGGCATCCTCACCATCGCCGAAGAGAGCACCTCGTGGCCCATGGTCACGCGTCCCACCTATACCGGCGGGCTGGGCTTTGACCTCAAGTGGAACATGGGGTGGATGCATGACATGCTCAGCTACATGCAAAAGGACCCCATCTACCGCCGCTATCACCAGAACCAAATCACCTTCAGTCTGATCTACGCGTTCCACGAGAATTTCGTGCTGCCCTTCAGCCACGATGAGGTAGTGCATCTCAAGCGCTCCATGCTGGACAAGATGCCCGGCGACGTGTGGCGCAAATATGCCAACCTGCGCGCGCTCTATGCCTATATGACCGCGCACCCCGGCAAGAAATTGCTCTTTATGGGCGGTGAATTCGGCCAATGGGCGGAATGGAGCGAGGCGCGCAGCCTGGACTGGCATCTGCTGCAATGGGAAGACCACCGCCGCTTACAGCGCTTTGTGGCGCGGCTTAACCATCTCTATCGCACCGAACCGGCGCTCCATCGCATTGACGCCAGTTGGGAAGGCTTCGAGTGGATTGACATCAGCGACGCCGACCACTCGGTGATCAGTTTCCTACGCCGCAGCGACGACCCAGCGGACACGGTGGTGATCGTCTGCAACTTCACGCCGGTCCCGCGGCTGGGCTACCGCGTCGGTCTGCCGACCCGCGGCCTCTATCGCGAGATTCTCAACAGCGACAGCCGCGAGTTCGGCGGCAGCGGGGTAGACCAAGGCGGGCTGGTTGCGGCTGAAGCATTGCCCTGGCAGCGCTGCGGCTTTTCCGCTCCGCTCAATTTGCCACCACTAGGTGTCATCATGTTGAAAGCGGAGCAGTAACCATCATCCTGGAACATCCTAGAAGCTGTGAACTTCCAGGATGATATAAAAAGCGCATTGGTAACATGAACCAGTCATGTACCCGACCCGGCTTGGAACGGGCCGTTTCAGACGCCGTCAGGGGAGGTCCCATGAAGCAAGACCATACCTCCAGGCTAGAAAACTCTTTACAGCTTGACACTACGCCCCCTCATCCACCCACCATTCTGGTGGTAGAAGATAACATTGCGCTGAATCAGTTGTTGAGCGACCTGCTCACCACCGAGGGATACCGGGTGGTGCGCGCCCACCACGGCGTCGAAGCGCTGGAAGCTCTGCGCGTCCACTCGCCCGACTTGGTCCTATCCGATGTGGTCATGCCCCACATGGACGGCTATACGCTCCTGAGCAAGATTCGCGACGACCCGCGCTTTCTCCACCTGCCGGTGATTCTCCTCACCGGCTACGGCTCCGCCGAAGACCATCGCCGCGCACTGGAATGGGGTGTCGAGGGCTATCTCAGCAAGCCATTGGACGATCGCAATGTGCTGGAGACAGTCCGCCACGCCTTGCGCCGGCGCATGATGACAGAAAACGCCATCCGTCGCCGCGTGGACAATGTGCGCAACCAAATCCTGGGCTTAATCCAACACGAGTTTCGCACACCGCTCACGTTGATCATGGGCTATGCCGAGTTCATCCAGGACAGCCTGGTGGATGAAGCCAACCACCACGAGTTGCGCCAATCGGTGAATGCCATCTTGGAGGGGAGCCGGCGTTTGCATCATCTGGTGGAGAGTTTCTTGCTGCTGGCTCACCTCAGCCGCGAGACTCTGCCGGAAGACGAAATCTTTCCCCTGGACCCCACCGCGCTCTGGCGCGAATGTCTGGCAAACTTGCGCGAGAGTTTGAACAGTACTTCCCTCCAGGTGCGCATCGTGGAACCGCAGGACCCGGTCATTGTCTATGGGGTGATGGAGTTGCTGCGCGAGGCGCTCACCCGCCTGCTGGACAACGCCATCCGTTATCGCCGCCCGGAGTCGCGCTGGGTGGAACTCTCCACGTCGGTCAAGCCCGGCTATGTGGGCTGGACCATCCGCGATGAGGGCATCGGCATTCCGCTGGAGTTGCTGGCGCAAATCACCGATCCCTTTGTGCGCTCGCAGCCGACCTCCTCGGCGGGGCGCGGCGCGGGTCTCAGCCTTACCCTGGTACGCCGCATCGCCGAGTTGCACGGCGGTCATCTCCAAGTCGAGAGCCGCCCCGGCGAGGGCAGTACCTTCACCCTCTGGGTCGCCGACCGCGACGTATAGCGCACCCCATGAGCGACGCAGGCTTGCTGCTGATCGAAGGCGGGCAATTCCTTGACGAAACGGGGGCATGGACCGCGGGCACGTTGAGCACCGGCGCGCGCATCGTCGCCCGCGCGCGGTTCGACGCACCCTTCCACGCCACGCTGGACGCCACAGGCTGCTATCTCCTGCCCGGGTTGCTGGATGTGCATATCCACGGCGCGCTCGGCGTAGACACCATGGACGCCGACCCGGCAGCCCTGGCGCGTTTGGCGCGCTTTTGCGCCGCGCATGGGGTCACGGCATTGACCCCCACCACCATGACCGCGGACCCCGCCGCAACCCTCGCCGCGGTCAAGGCTGTCGCTGCTGCCGGGCTGCGCCCCCACCCTAACGGCGCCACCCTGCTCGGCGTCCACCTGGAAGGTCCTTACCTCAGCCCCCGCTTCCCCGGCGCCCAGCCGGCGGAATCCATCCGCCCCCCGGACTTAGACGAGTTTGCCGCCCTGTGTGCCGCGGGTCCGGTCCGGCTGATCACGTTAGCCCCGGAAGTGCCCGGCGCGCTGGAGTTGGTCGCGGCGGCGCGGGCGCGCGGGGTCGTGGTCGTCACAGGTCATACGGCGGCGAGCTACGACGAGTGCGAAGCCGGGATCGCTGCCGGCATCACCCAGGCGACCCATACCTACAACGCCATGAGCGGGCTGCATCACCGCAACCCCGGCACGCTGGGCAGCGTCCTCAGCAACGACCGCGTCTATGCCCAGCTCATCGCGGACAACATCCACGTGCACCCCGCCGCCATGCGCATCCTGGCGCGCTGCAAGGGCGTCGCGCGCACGGTCCTGATTACCGACGCCATGCGCGCGACAGGACTGCCCCCCGGTGACTATGAGTTGGGGGGCCAACCGGTGCGCGTCCACAACGGCGAATGTCGCTTGGCGGACGGAACCCTGGCAGGCAGCGTCTTGACATTAGAGCAGGGCGTGCTGAACTTTGCGGCAGCGGCAGGGCTGCCTTTGCAGGCAGCGTGGCAAGCCGGCTCCGGTTCGCCCGCGGCATCGTTGGGGCTGGAGAACGAGTATGGGACACTGCACCCCGGTTATCGGGGCGATCTGGTGCTCCTCGATCGCACCCATCTCACCGTCGTCGCTACGGTGATCGGCGGACGCGTGGTCTATCTCACCGACCCGGCGCGGCTAAGCGGCGACCGTCGTGGTCACGACCCGGACGGCCCCGGCGCGTTGTAAAGCCGCCGCCACCGCCGCCGCGCGCGCCTCCTCTACCAGAGCAATCACATTGCCGCCCCCACCGCCGCCGCTGAGTTTGGCGCCCAACGCGCCGGCTGTGCGCGCGGCGGCGACCAGCGCGTCCAATTGCGCTGTGCTCACCCCCATCTCCACCAAGAGCGCGTGGTTGCGGTCGAAAAGTTGCCCCAGCGTGAGGGTATCCCCGCGCTCGATGGCGCGGCGCGCCGCCGCAACCAGCTCGGCGACGGCATCAAAAATCGCCTCGTAACGGGCCGGGTCGGCGTTGCGACGTTGGCGTACCCCGGCGACGGTGGTCTTGGTGGGGCTGGGGACGCCGCTGTCGGCAATCAGCAGATGAAAGGCCGCGCCCGGCGTGAAGACCTCCGGCGTCTGCCCCTTGACAAACCAGACAGGGCGGGCATAGGCGACGACGGTATTGTCAATGCCGCTGGGTGTGCCGTGATAGGTCTGCTCGCCCAGATAGACCAACTCGCTGACCACGGCGGGGTCCACGGTCTGCCCGGCTTGGGCAAAGAGCGCGCGCACCAGCGCAGCGTTGAGCGCGGCGCCGCTGCCCATGCCGCCTGCGATGGGGATGGTGCTGCGCAGCTCGATACGCCAGTCGGGGTCCGGCTCCATGTGCAATCGAGCCAGCGTGGCGCGTGCGACCTTTGCCGTAGCGTCGTCCTCGCCTGCGTCAGCCAAGCGCACGGAGCGCCCTAGATCGGCGGCGACCAACAAGCAGCCCGCGCCGGCTGCCCGCGCCGTGATCTCGGCGCGCGCCTGCACGGCCCACACCGGAACCGCAAGCGCGGGTCTGCCGTAGACGACGGCATGTTCGCCCAGGAGAATGACCTTTGCCGGAGCGGTGGCGACCACCATAGGCGTCAAGCCAGTGCCGTGATCAATTGGTCGGGTACGTCGGACATGATGGCGTCCACGCCGAGCGCTGCAAGCCTGCGCGCCTCGTCCACATCGTTGACCGTCCAGGTGTTAACCTGCGCCGGAATGGTGCGTGCCAGCGCAATCAACTCCGCATCCACCAGCGGGTGGTGGGGATGCAACGCCTGGGGACGCATAGCCGGGCTGCGCCAAACTTGGGCCAGAAAAGAGGGCAACGGACGCCCATAATAGAGCAATGCCAGCGGGACAGCCGGGTCGAGCAGGCGCAGTTTGATCAACGCAATGGGGTTGAAGGAAGAGACCAGGACTTGGTCATAGAGATTGCGGCGGCGGATCAGCGCAGCCAGAACATCGGCTTCGTCGCCACCCAGGGGGTCGCGGCTCTTGATCTCCACGTTGAGCCGGCATCGCCCGGCAACCAAGTCCAGCACCTGCTCCAGCGTAGGCACGCCCACCCCGGCAAAATCCGGGCTGAAATGGCTGCCGGCGTCCAGCCGCGCCAACTCGGCGGCGGTAAAGTCGCCCACATTGCCGTGACCGTCGGTGGTCTCGTCCACGGTGAAATTGTGCATCACCACCAGGACGCCGTCTTTGCTCAATTGCACATCCAACTCGATCCCGTCCACGCCCATCTCCAGCGCGGCTTGGAAGGCAGGCAGGGTGTTTTCCGGGGCGACGCTCTTGGCGCCGCGGTGCGCGAAGATTTGCGGTGTGCGGGTCATGGCACGCTTCTCGTGACTGTGTCTGGTGACAGGGTGAATAAGGAATTTATGACGGGCGCGCCGGTTCGGCGCGGGCAAGCGCCTCCAGCCGCGCGCCGTCAATCAAGTCAATGGGCTTGCCCGCAGCCCAGCGCCGCGCGGCGTCACTGATGTTGGCGGTGGTGACCAGAAACGCCATGCCTGCGTCATGGTGGATCATTGCGCCGTACAACTCGCGCACGGTGGCTTCGCCCACCGTGCTGCGATAGCGCTTGCATTGCACAATCGCGCGACGTCCCTGGCGGTCGCTGACGATGATGTCCACGCCGCCGTCGGCGACATCCGGCGTATTTTCCACCGCATAGCCCTGGCGCGCAAAGATGCGCTGGGCCACATACTCCTCGAATTGGCTGGGCGTCAAGTCCAACAACTGGGCTACGGAGAGCGCGGGCCAAGCGGACGGCTGCAAGCGGGCGCGCCAACGGCGCAGCGTCGCCCACCACGCCACCGCCAGCGGCACGCCTAGCAGCAGGGTCAAGACCGCCAACAACAGATCGAGCACGCCGGCGCCGGCAAGACCGCCCTGCCACAGGCGCGCAGCCAGCGTCGCATAGAGCACCAGCCACGCCACAGTCAGGAGACTGAGAAAGAGCAGTCGTGCGTTCAACACCTCGCGCGGTTGCCAGGTGGGTGGGCGGAAATCATAGCGACGGGGAGACCAGGCACGACCGCGCAAAGGACATCACAAGCCGAAGAGGCGGCTGAGCAGCCCCTTCTTTTGGGGCGCGGGCATGGGGGGCGGGGTCTCGATGACCAGGGGCGGCTCCGCGTCCTCCGGTGGCAAGATGCCCAGCTCGCGTTTGAGTTCTTCGGTCATGGCGTCGGGGGTCCACATGGGGTCCCAGACAATATGGACGCGCACAGCCTGCGCGCCATGCGCGAGCAGCGTCTTTTCCACATTCTCGATGATCTGCGGACCCATCGGGCAATGGGGCGTCGTCAGCGTCATGGTCACATCCACCGAGTGATCCGCTTGGACCGCGATGTTGTAGACCAAGCCCAAGTCCACAATATTTTGGTAAATCTCCGGGTCAATCACTGCGCGCAAGTAGTTGCGACAAGCCTCTGCCGTCAATGTCTCGCTCATCTTCTGCCCCTCCTCCAGACGGCCCTGCCCACATCCGCGAGGACCGGTTCCTGTCGCACGACTCACCCGTGGTGGTGGTCGTTGCCGCTGCGCTGCAACAACTCGATCAACGTACCGTGGCTCGCTTTGGGATGGACAAACGCCACCCGTCCATGAATGCCCTGGCGCGGCGTCTCGTCCACCAAGCGCAGGCCCTGGCTGCGCACGGTCGCCAGCGCCTCCTCGATATCGTCCACCTCGAAACAGAGATGATGGACGCCTTCCCCCCGATTTTTCAGAAAGCGGGCCGTGCCGCTTTCGCTATCCGTGGGCATAATCAACTCGACCGCGCTGTTGCCCGCGTCGAGAAACGCCGCCTCCACGTGCTGATCCGGGACGGCAACGCGCTGCACCAGGTGAAACCCCCACTGGTCACAATAGGTCGCCAGCGCAGCGTCCAAGTCGTTTACGACGATACCCACATGATCCAAACGCGTCAACATGCTCATAACCAACTTTCCGGCGTATACTCGCCGAAGACCCCGCGCAGCGTGTCGCAGATTTCGCCCAGGGTAGCATAGGCCTCGACCGCGTCCAAGATCACCGGCATGAGGGGAGCCTGGGGGTCATGGGCGGCTTGCTCCAGCCGCTGCAGGCTCGCCGCGACGCGCGCGGCGTCGCG
>CAKZVN010000341.1 GCA_937922105.1 uncultured Litorilinea sp. | reverse complement strand
GATGCTGTGGGTGGGGCTGTTGGTGTGGACAGGTTGTGCATTGCTGGAACGCGCTTGGCTGGTGGGCAAGGTCGTCCGCCGTTCCGACGGGGAGACGGTCTTGGTGCAGCGGGGCGCGGGCCGGCAAGGAGTTGCGTGGTGGGCGGCGGGCGCAGGGATAGCCGCCGCGCCACTGTTGCAGGTTTGGATCACCGCGCCCCAGCGTTTTGCCGCACACTGGCAATGGGAGGGGACAGGTGCCGAGTTCGGGCTTGGCTGGCAACTGGAGCGGGCAGTACGCGGCCTGATCTGGCTGGGTGACCAGGGCCGTGTGGGGGTTGGGGACAGCGCGCTGTTACCGGTCCTTTTGGTCCCGGTGTTGTTGTTGGCTCTGGGCGCGCTGTTGCTCAACCTCGACCGTTTGGTCGGTTGGGTCCTGTCCATGTGGTTGGCGGCAACGTTGGTCGGTGTAAGCCTGACCGTATCGGCGCTGCCGGATTGGGCGGCTTATGCGGGGGCGTTGCCCGCGCTGGGGTTGACGCTGGCTTTTGGGTTGGACCGGTTGCGCGTTTTGATCCTGGAGACGCTCGGCACATGGACGTTGCAGGCGACCGTCTATCTGGCGCTGGGGCTGGTTTTGCTGGCAGGATTTTTCAGCAGCCTGGAGCTATACAACGGTGCGCGGCGCGGCGCGGATTTGCCCGCGCTGGTGGGCGTAGAGTTGGCGCGCGCCCAGGGGCGTCCGATCGTGCTGGCGGGGAACAGCGTGGACATGGCGCGCGTAGCAGAGAGCGCCACCGTGCGCTTTTTGGACCCGGCGCGGGCTGCCACGGTCCCAATTGTGGGCAGCAGCGATCTCGCCACACTGGTCCCCGGCACGCGGGTTCTTGTCTCGCCCAGCGATTGGGCGCTGGTCTATCAGCTCCGTGATCTTTATGCGATGGCGGACGTGACGGTCCTGCGCGACATTCGGGCGACGCCTACTCTGTTGATTGTGGACTTGCCGCCCGCCGGAGTAGGCACGCCGTATAGTGCCGGTGCGGAGATTTGGGGCGCGGGACGACGGTTGGTATACTGGCAAAGTTGGGTCAATCGTCAATGAAGACTTCCGGCGCAGGATGGGCGTAGCCGGTTGTTTGCGAGGAGAATCACCATGAGTTTTGCGGCGTTTATGATGATCGCCACCAACATTGTGGCAGTAGCACTGATTGCGGTGGTCTTGATCCAGGGGCAGACGAGTTCAGGGTTGGGCAGCGCGTTCGGCGGCACGGACATCTATCGCACGCGACGCGGGATCGAGAAGACCTTGTTTAACTTGACCTTTGGGTTGGCGGGCCTTTTTGCCATTTTGGCGTTGATCACGGTTCGCTTCGAGTAATCTAGGGTTACCTGTTCGACGATCGTACTCCGTGCGAGCAGGCGCCTTTACCCGTCTATGCAGGACACCACGGCGCGACGTCCCTTCACCACGGCGTCCCCGACTGCCTCTATCGGACGGCATTTTCGCTGGCAAGTCGTGTTGGCGCTTGCCGGCATCTTGTTGTTGGCGACGCTCCTGGGTCTATCCACCTATAGCTTGGCAACGGTGCTGGTGCCGGATCAGGGCGGCGTCTTCCGCGAAGGCGTGGCAGGCAATCCGCGCTATCTGAATCCGCTGTTGTGCGACGCCACCGACATTGACCTGGACCTTTGCCGCCTGCTCTATCGCGGGTTGACCACGGTAGATAAGCATGGGCGGGTTGTGCCGGACCTAGCCGAGGCGTGGACGGTGGAAGCCGAGACCATCTACACCTTCCGGCTCAAGACCAACCAATTTTGGCACGATGGGCGTCCGGTGACCGCGGACGATGTGTTGTTTACCATCGGCATTCTCAAGGACCCCAATGTCTTTAGCTTGCCGGACTTGACCAGTGTTTGGCGCGCGGTGGATGTAGAGAAGCTGGACGACCTGACGGTGCGCTTCCAACTGGCCCAGCCCTACGCGCCTTTTTTGGATTACACAGCCATCGGTCTATTACCGCGCCATATTTGGCAGGATGTGCCCGCTGCGGAATTGGCGACCAAACCGCTCGACGCGACGCCGGTGGGCAACGGGCCGTTGCGCGTGGTGGCGATGGCCGCCGATCACATCCGGCTGGAGCCGAGTCGCTTTTACCGCGGGCCGCAACCCTATTTGTCGGCGCTGGAGCTGCGCTTCTATCCTGACCACGCCAGCGTCTTCACGGCTTTCATCAATGGCGAGATTGACGGAATCAGCCGCGTGTTGCCCCAGGACTTGCCGATTGCCGCGGAGCGCGACGATCTGCAACTCTTCTCGACCGTCCAGTCGGAATACTTGACCATCCTGCTGAATCTGACCAACCCGGATGTGCCCTTCTTTGCCGACCGCGCCGTGCGCCAGGCTTTGATGCATGGGCTGGACCGGGAGCGGCTGGTCAACGAGGTGGCAGGCGGGCAGGGAATCGTGGCGCATACGCTGTTGCTGCCCAACAACTGGGCCTATAACCCCTATGTGCGCCAATATCCCTATGACCCAGACTTGGCGCGTCAACTCTTGGACGAGGCGGGCTGGGTGGACAGCGACGGTGACGGCATCCGTGACAAAGACGGGCGTCCACTCCGCTTTTTGCTCTATTCCAACGATGACCCCATGCGTCAGGCGATGATCCAGCGCATTGCGACGGGGTGGCGGGCCATTGGTGTGGATGCAGTGCCGACGCCGGTGACCTTTGCCGGGCTGGTGGCGGATTTTCTCAACCCCCGGCGCTTTGACGCCGCATTGATCGGTTGGGAATTGACAGGCGACCCGGACCCGTACCCTCTCTGGCACAGCACCCAGGCGGCGGGCGGCGGTCAGAACTACAGCGGCTGGTCGAACGACGAGGCTGACCGCGTCATGGAGGAAGCGCGCGCGATCCACGACGAGGCGCAACGCCGCGCGCTGTATTGGCGTTTCCAGGAAATTTGGGCCGAAGATGTGCCTGCGCTCTTGCTCTATTATCCGGTCTATACCTATGGGGTGCGTGACCGGGTGAAGAATGTGCAAATCGGGGTGCTCAACCAGCCGGCAGACCGTTTTGGGTCGTTTGCCGAGTGGTATATTTTGACCCGCCGCGTACCTGCCAACCAGGCCCTGCCTGCTGCGCCGCCGACACCGCCGGGCAGTATCCGCATTCCGACGCCGACGACGCCGTGATGCGCCGCCGAGAGCGACTTGTACGTGTTGGGGGCGGTGCGTAGAATTTGACAGCCCCGGAGGGGGATGCTATAGTTTCCTATACAGTTCAGCAGTCGGTGCGCCGCAGTGGCGGAATTGGCAGACGCGCTACGTTCAGGGCGTAGTGGGCACTAGCTCATGGGGGTTCAAGTCCCTCCTGCGGCACCACGCAATGAGGGAGATGCTCGATGGCATTTCCCTTTTTGTTTTGCCTGTGCTATGGTTGCCCGTGGAACAGGTGACGGTCGGCGCGCCTGGATAGAACGGTCGGCGCGCCGGTTTGCTGAAACCGCAACTCACCGGACGGTATGCCCATGATGTCGTCACGCCGCGCGCGGGTGATCCTGGCTTCGCTGA
>CAKZVN010000340.1 GCA_937922105.1 uncultured Litorilinea sp. | reverse complement strand
TGGACCCTCACCCCCGCCCCCGAACTCCTGCGCGACCAGCCGGGTCGCCATGACGTCCGCCGCTACGTGCTCGCCTCGCGCAACGAAGCCGGCACCCTTGCCGTCGTCTACACCCCCGCAGGCGGCGAATTACGCCTCGATCCCACCCTGCTCGCCGAAAACTTAAGCGCGACCTGGTGCAATCCGCGCACCGGCGAGCGCATCCCGGCGACTGCGCTCACCGCGCCCGGCATCGTTGCCTATGATACGCCCGACCCGGAAGACTGGCTTCTCATTCTTCAACACGCGGAGTAACCACCATGCCTGTTGCCTTTGACCGCATCGGTATCCCGGAAGGCTATGCGCCGCCAACGCCCCTGCGCGCCGGTCCCCTTTCCCTGCTTTTCACCGACGGCGATCTACGCACCTTGTCCGTGGGGGGCGTCGAGGTCGTGCGCCGCATCTATGTTGCCGTGCGCGATCACGACTGGGGAACCGTGCCCGCCACCCTGCACGACTTCACCCTAGACGCCCAGACCGATCACTTCCGCATCAGCTTTGTCGCGCGCCACCGTTGGCCCGGCATCGGCTTCGACTGGGAGGGCAGCATCGTCGGCCACGCGGACGGCAGCCTGGACTTTACGATGGATGGTGTAGCCACTACTGCCTTCCGTCGCAACCGCATCGGCTTCTGCATTCTTCATCCGGCAGCATGGCAGGGCAAACCTTGCCTCGTCGAGCACGTGGACAGTCGCCGCGTCGAGGGCGCGTTTCCCCTTGCCATCTCACCCCACCAACCCTTCTTTGACCTGCGCGCCATCACCCAGACTTTGCCGGGCGGCACGCAAGTCGAAGTGCGGATGGAGGGCGATACCTTTGAGATGGAAGACCAGCGCAACTGGACCGACGCCTCCTACAAGACCTATTCGACGCCGCTTGCCATTCCCTATCCGGTACAAGTCAACCCCGGCGACCGCGTGCAGCAAGCCGTGCGCATCCGCCTCCACGGCCCTATGCCCGCCGCCGCGCCCGCACAAACCGGTAGTGCGCCCATCACCATCACCCTCAAGGACGGGCCTGTCGCGCCGCTCCCCGCCATCGGTCTCGGCGTCGCCTCTCACGGTGAAGGACTCTCCGCGCGCGAAGTGTCACTTCTGGCTGCGCTACACCTCGCCCATTTGCGCGTCGATCTCGACCTCGGCGCGCAGGATGTTGCCGAGCGTTTCGACCAAGCCGCGCAGGAAGCAAACGCCATCGGCGCCGCACTGGAAGTCGCCCTCCACATAGGCGAGGAGATGCGCGCCGAGTTGGAAGCACTCGCCGCCATCGCGCCGCGCATCCAGCCGCAAGTGGCGCGCTGGCTTGTTTTCTCTCGCCACGCGCCCACCACACCGCCCGATCTCATAACGACCGCGCGGACCATCCTTGCGCCCCTGGCGCCCGGTGCGGCGGTGGGCGGCGGCACCAACATCTACTTCACCCACCTCAACCGTAACCGCCCACCCGCCGAGTTGCTCGACTGTGTCGCCTATTCGGTCAATCCGCAGGTCCATGCCTTCGACAATCTGTCGCTGGTCGAAACCCTGGAGGCGCAGCCCATGACCGTCGCCAGCGCCGCCACCTTCTGCGCGGGCAAGCCGCTGATCGTCTCGCCCATCACCTTGCGCCCGCGCAGCAACCCCGACGCCACCGCCGCGCCGCCCCCACCGGACCCCACCCGCCTGCCCGATACGGTTGATCCGCGCCAACCGACACTCTTTGCCGCCGCCTGGACGCTGGGCAGCATTGCGGCGCTGGCATCCGCCGGCACCCACGCCATGACCTACTACGAAACCACCGGCTGGCGCGGCGTCCTTGAAACCGCCGCAGGCCCAGCCTTGCCCGACCAGTTCCCCTCGTCGCCGGGTCAACCTTTCCCGCTCTACCATGTCTTGGCGGATGTCGGTGACTTCGCCGGCGGCGAAGTACTTGCCGCCGCCGTTGCGCCCAACTTGACGCATGCGACCCTCACGCTGCGCCGCGACGGGCGCCGCCGTACCCTGCTCGCCAACCTCACCGTTGACCCGCTCAGCGTCACGCTGCAAGGGCTGCGCGCAGGCGCCCAAAGCCGTACCCTGGACGCTGCCACGCTCGACACCGCGTGCAGCGCGCCGGCTTCCTTCCGCGGCGCGTTTGCAGCCCTGCCGGGCGCGACTGTCACCCTGTCACCCTATGCCGTGCTGTGCATTGACGAACCGGCCTAACCATCCCAACGAGGCGCCATGACCGAGCCTATCTTATTCCACGATCTTGCCCGCCTGCCTGTTCCCGACGACAACGTCGCCATCGTCACCCGCCGTGTTGCCGCAGGGACCGTCATTGCCGACGGCGCGACACAATATGCCCTCAGCCACACCATGCTGGAGGGACATCGCTTCGCCGTGCGCTCCATTCGCCAGGGCAGCCCCCTTCTGTCGTGGGGTCTCCCCTTCGGCTATGCCCTGCGCGACATCCAGCCGGGAGAATATGTCTGCAACGCGGGCATGTTGGAGGCCCTCGCCGGGCGCAACCTTGACTTCCCGCTGCCCATCGCGCCCAACTTTGCCGATGACATTCGCCCCTACCATTACGACGAGTCAACCTGGCAGCCGGTGGAACAAGTCCCACGCCACGACCATGACCGCACCTTCCTGGGCTATCACCGGCCCGGCAATCGCGGCGTAGGCACGCGCAACTACATCGTCCTCTTGGGCACGACCTCGCGTACCGGTAGTTATGTCAAACAACTCGAAGAGCGCGTCAAGCACTTAGCCCTCGACTATCCGAACGTAGACGGCATCGTCGCCGTCGCCCACACCGAAGGCGGCAGCGACCACCCCAACAACCTCGACCTGCTGCTACGCACGCTGGCGGGCTTCATGGTCCATCCCAACGTCGGCGCCGTCCTTGCCGTAGATTTCGGCGTCGAGCCGTTGACCAATGCCATGCTCGCCCAGTATCTTGCCGAGCAAGACTATCCTATTGCCCACGTCCCGCACCGCTTCCTCTCGCTCAACGGCCCGTTCCAAGAGTGCTTGGAGACCGGTGCAGCGCAAGTCGCCGAGTGGCTTCCAGTGGTCAACGTCGCCACGCGCGGGCCTGCTTCCCTGTCCCATCTCAAGATCGCGCTGCAATGTGGTGGGTCGGATGCATTCTCCGGCATCTCCGGCAACCCGCTCGCCGGGTGGGTTGCGCGGGAAGTCATCCGTTATGGCGGCGCCGCCAACCTTGCCGAGACCGACGAACTGATCGGCGCCGAAGCCTATGTTTTGCAAAAGGTGCGCGATGTCGCCACCGCGCGACGCTTTCTCGCCACCATTGAGCGGTTCAAGGAGCGCGTCGCCTGGCACGGGCACAGCGCCGAAGGCAATCCATCCGGCGGCAACAAGTATCGCGGTCTTTACAACATCGTGCTGAAGTCCATCGGCGCGGCCAACAAAAAGGACCCACAGGTACGCCTGGACTACGTCATTGAGTACGGCGAGCGCATGCACGCGCCCGGCTTCTACTTTATGGACAGCCCCGGCAACGATCTGGAGTCCATCGCGGGACAGGTTGCAGCCGGCAGCAACCTGATCTTTTTCATCACCGGCAACGGCTCCATCACCAACTTCCCCTTTGTGCCCACGCTCAAGGTCGTCACCACCACGCGCCGCTATCGCTTGCTCACGCGGGAGATGGACGTCAACGCCGGGGCCTATCTCGACGGCACGCCCATGGATGAACTGGGCGCGCAGATGCTCGACCTCACCGTAGAGGTTGCCTCCGGCAGGCGCAGCGTCGGTGAGTTAGCGGGTCACTCCCAGGTTCAGCTTTGGCGTAATTGGCCCCAGACCGATGCCTCGCGCCTGGAGGAATTACAGAACGCGCCGTTACCCGCCGGTGCGCCGCTGCCCATCCGCCCACCCGACGGCCCGCCGCTGCACGTCGAACTTCCTGCGCTGAATGTAGACGGCAGGCATAGCCTAGACCGGGTAGGGCTGGTCTTGCCCACCAGCCTTTGCGCCGGTCAAGTCGCCGCCATGGCTGCCCATCGCCTCAACCGTGCGGGTGTCGGTCGTGACCGCGGCATCTCACGCTTTGTGGCGCTGGTCCACACCGAAGGCTGCGGCAATTCTGCCGGCGCGTCCGAAGAACTCTATCTGCGCACCATGCTCGGTTATCTCACACACCCATCGGTCGGCCCACGCCTGCTCCTGGAGCATGGTTGCGAAAAGACCCACAACGATTTTATGCGCAACCAGATGCAGCGTCAGGGCCTCAATCCGGCTGAGCTAGGCTGGGCTAGCGTCCAACTGGATGGCGGCATTGACGCCGCGCTGGAAAGAATCCAAACCTGGTTCCAAACTGCCATTGCCCAGGACACACCACCCCAACAGACCCGCGCCGGATTGGACGCGCTGCGCGTTGGTCTTGCCGCAGCCGGGCCGGTATCCCCCCAGGCAGCCACAGCATTCTCCGAGTTGGCACGCCAGATTGTGGCGGCGGGCGGCAGCGTCGTCCTGCCCCAAAACACCGGTTTCCTCTCGGATCAAGGCTTCCTCGATGCCACCCTGGGCGCGCAGCCGTCCCTGCCCACATTGGCCTACGGCGCAGCCATGTCCCGGCCCGGCTTCCACATCATGGAAACGCCCACGGCCCACTGGGTCGAAACGCTCACCGGCTTGGCGGCTACCGGCGTCGAGTTGATCGTCGCCTGGGTGGGCGAGCATCCGCTCCAGACCCACCCACTGACGCCGCTGCTCCAAGTCACCGACCGCGCCGATGTTCTCGCCGCCTTTGCCGCCGACATAGACCTCGCTCTCAGCGGCGACCCGGCTGCTTGGCCCCAACAGATTGCGGAGCGAATCGCCGACGTTGCCGCCAAGCGCTATGCCCCGCGCCTCTATCAACTGGGCAATATTGACTTCCAGGTGACGCGCGGCCTGCTTGGAGTCTCCATGTAACCCACGGCGGGAGCCGGGGCGTCTCGACACGCCAACCATAACAAACACAACGGGCCACAGGGGGATGTCCCTTGTGGCCCGTGCGCGCACGCTCCTTACGCCTGTCGAGCTACTGCACCGTTTCCTCGGTCACATCAATCCGCACGAAAAAGACCGCAGTCTGGCGCGTACCGCCGTCGGTTGCGGTGACAATTGCCAGAATTTCGCGCTTATCGCCGGCTTGCCCTGTCCCCGACTGCTTGCCAAAGACACACATGGTCCCCACTTCGGCTGTAGACGTATCACCCATACAGCCGGTGGTATCGGACGAATTCCATCCGGCTGCCGCCATGCGCTCCGTGGTATAAAAATCCATGATGGCTTGTGAATTGGCGGTCGTGGTGTAGGCGATAAAGTTCATCTTCCCGCGCGTCAACGTCTGCACCATCAAGCGCGCTGCCAGCGGTAACTCCAGATCGGCTTTGGTCAGCCCATCCATGCGCGGCACATCCGACCAGAGATCAGCCACCGTTCCCGACGAGCGCCCGCCCAACAGCGTATTGACCATCCCACATGCGCTGGTAAAGACCAACGCGCCCAGCAACAATGTCACCACCCATACTCGGTGTTTCATAGAGTCCTTCCCTTTGATCTGATTCCGGGCAAACAACAAACACACCGCCCATAACGGTGGTATCCCTCCGCATGTTCCCTGACAACGGATGGGCAAAATAAAACTCCCCGCCAAAGCGAGGAGTTCAGGTAGCGCATACGGGATTCGAACCCGTGTCTCTGCCTTGAGAGGGCAGTATCCTAGGCCCCTAGACGAATGCGCCACGGATGAGCACAGGGCCAATGTTCCATTATTGTACGGTCGGGTAGGCCGGCTTGTCAAATTCGCCGACCCTTGCCGGAGAGAGGTCTGCTTCGCCCCGTCCGCCACAATTGTGGTATACTGCCCGCCAAGCCGCCGCCAAGACCGGCGCCGTTCCCGTTGCGGGTTCGATTCCCGCTCAGCCCCGCCGCGCGGGCTGATAGCTGCGAAGGAAGGAACCACCCCACATGCTGCGTACACCCAAGCAGATCACGCGCGCCCTGGACCGCGTTCTGCACAAAGTCGAAAAGCCGGCCCGCTACACCGGCGGTGAGTTAAACAGCATCGCCAAAGACTGGCACGCGCCCGAGCTGGCAGCCAAAGTCGCGCTCGCCTTTCCCGACATCTACGAACTCGGCGGCAGCAACCTCGGCCTCATGCTGCTCTACGACCTCATCAACCGCCGCCCTGACCTCCTCGCCGAGCGCGTCTATTGTCCTTGGCCCGACTTCGAGACGCTCATGCGGCGCGACGGCATCCCCCTCTATAGCCTAGAGACCCGCCACGCGCTCCTAGACTTCGACCTCATCGGCTTTAGCCTGCCCTACGAGCAACTCTACACCAACGTTCTCACCATGCTTGACCTGGCGGGCCTCCCCTTGCGCGCCGCACAGCGCACCGCCGCGCACCCCGCGGTCATTGCCGGCGGCTCCGGCTGCTACAACCCCGAACCCATGTCGCCCTTCTTCGACGCCATGGTCATCGGCGAAGGTGAGGAAGTCATCTTCGAGGTAATTGATGCCGTGCGCGCCTGGCGCGCCGAGTTCCCCGTGACCTCGTCCGGCACAGACATGAGCGCTTCCGACCAGGCCGACCCGGCGCGGCTTGCCCTGTGGGAACGTCTCGTCCGTATCCCCGGCGTCTACGTCCCCCACTTCTACCGCGTCGAGTACGCGGCAGACCAAACCATCGCCGCCATTTTGCCCACCCACCCCGACGCGCCGGCTACCGTGCTCAAACGCGTCGTCACCGTGTTGCCGCCCCCGGTCACCCGCTTCATCGTGCCCTACATTGACGTGGTGCATAACCGCGCGGCTATCGAGATCATGCGCGGCTGCACGCGCGGCTGTCGCTTCTGCCAGGCGGGCATGATCTTCCGCCCAGTCCGCGAACGCCCGGTAGACGAAGTCCTGGCTGCGGTAGACGACATGATCGAGCAGTGCGGCTTCGAGGAAGTCAGTTTCCTCAGCCTGAGCAGCTCTGACTACACCTATGTGGAAGAACTAGTCCGGCGTACCATTGCACGCCACGGCGCCAAGCGCCTGAGCATTGGTCTTCCCAGCCTGCGCATCGAGAGCTTCAGCGTCAAACTCATGGAGTTGCTCGAAAAAGGACGGCGCCGCTCCGGCTTCACCTTTGCGCCCGAAGCCGCCACCGACCGCCTGCGCGATGTGATCAACAAGCCCATCGCCTCCGACGACCTTCTCAAAACCGCCGAGGAAGTCTACAAGCGCGGCTGGACCACCATCAAGATGTACTTCATGATCGGTCATCCCACCCAGACGCTGGAGGATGTGCGCGCCATCGCCGATCTTTCCAAAGCCGTGCTTGCCGTCGGCAGACGTGTGCTGGGCAAAAAAGCCAACGTGCGTATCGGCGTCAGTACCCTGGTCCCCAAGCCCCACACCCCCTTCCAGTGGGTCCCCATGGAAGACGAAGCCGTCATCCAAGAACAGATTCAACTGCTCCAACGCGAACTGCGCGGTCCCGGCATCCACTTCTCCTGGAACAATCACGCCGAAACGCTGGTCGAAGCCTTCCTCACCCGCGGCGACCGGCGGCTGGGCGACGTCATCCAGCGCGCCTGGGAGTTGGGGGCCAAGTTGGAGGGCTGGGGCGAGTGGTTCAACTTCCCGGCCTGGCAACAGGCCTTTACAGAACTCGGCCTGGACATGGACTGGTACGCGCGGCGCGCCCGTCCCGTAGACGAAATCCTACCCTGGGACCACATTTCGGCGGGGGTCAAGAAAGAGTTCTTGGCTGCGGAGTACGTCCACACTTACCAGGGTGGCGTGGTAGACGACTGTCGCGAACACTGTTTCAGTTGCGGTATTCTGGGCTATTTCAAGGAGCAACGCCGCGTCGCGCCGGACGACGCATGGGCCTGTCCGTCGCTGGGGCGCAACAAAAACCGCCAGCCGGTGGACATTACCCCCATCCCCCTTTACTTTAACGACGAAATGGCAGACGGACGCACAGGCCAATTCGACCATCGAGTACCCCAGCGTCGCACCGGGACCGTCGCCAAACAGTTGTCGCCCGTCCTGGAGGGAGTGCCAGGTGACTAACCCGGCTCAGATGGACGCGGTCGGAACCGAACCGGTGCGCCAACAACGGCTGCGCCTGATCTATGCGAAGGGTGAGGCCGTCAAGTTCATCGCGCATCAGGACGAGTTTCGCCTGTGGGAGCGCGCCCTCCGCCGCGCCGGACTACCACTGCTCTATAAACAGGGCTTCAACCCCCAGCCCCACATCCAGTTTGCATCCCCCCTGGGCGTTGGCTTCACCGGCGTTGCCGAACCCATTGACATCATGCTCAGCCCACCCGTGGCGCTTGACCACGCCGCGGCTGCCATTCGCGCCAAACTCCCGCCCGGCGTCACGCTGACTGCCCTGAGCGAAGTCCCGCTCAAAGCGCCCGCCCTCCAGGCGCTGCTTATCGGCGCCGACTACACCATCATCCTTTACGCCGAGCCGGGCGAACTGGACGAACGCGACCTCCGCACGCGCCTCACCGAGTTTTTGGCGCGCACCGAAATCCGCCGCGAGCGCCAGCGCAAAGGGGAGTATTACCACTACAACCTGCGCCCCCTGGTCTTCGAGTTGGCCTACCAGGGCTACGATGCCCCGACAGAGGAGCATCGCATCTTCCTGCGCGTCCAGCAACGTCCCGGCGCGACCGGCAGACCCGACGAAGTCGTGGACGCGCTGGGACTAGATACCTTTGCGCGCACCCTGCGCCGCGACCGCATTTACTTCGAGGACAGCCCGGACGACGTTGCGCTCTTCGCCCGCTATCCGGTCGTCACCCAAGCCGACATTGCGCGCCCTACGCCCCCCGGCGCGTGGCGCAAGCCGGCGGACCACAGCGAGTCCGAGTCCCGTGGTCCCGGCGGGCGCTCCATCGCGGAACGCGCTGCGGACGAATTTATCTAGCCCGCGCTCACACCCGCGGCGGCGGCTGACGCATGCGCGCATCCATCCACGCCTCCGCTGCGCTGTCGAGCTTTGCCGACCAGTTGCCCGCCCGCGACCACGGGTCCACCGTCTCCAGCCACCAGGTTGCGCCCGCCGGGAGATAAGGGGCAACTTTGGCGTGACCTGCGTCCGGGTCGTCCCCCGGCGTCAACCCGGACGCCACATAGTCAAACGGCCCCTGCCGCGTGCGCAACGGCTCAATCAAGGCCTTGATAGCTGCCAGTTCCTCCGGCGACACGTCAAACCCCTCTCGCAGCGGAAAGACCCCGTCATAGCGCGCCGCCCGGCGCATGGGCGCCTTATTGGGCCAATTGCCGCCGATCCAGATGGGGATGCGCGGCTGTTGCGCGGGCGGCGGTCGAAATGCCACCGGTTCATGGCGCACGAACTCCCCCGCATACGCGACCGGCTCCCCCGACCACAGCCCCGTGATCACTTCCAGGCTCTCGTCCAGGATGCGTGCCCGCGTCTTGGCGTCCCACTCCTCGCCGAACCACGTGAAGTCGGGTTGCGCGCCCCCTAAGCCCGCGCCGAAGATCACCCGCCCACCCGACAGCCGGTCTACCGTAGCCGCCTGTCGCGCCACCTGCCAGGGTCGCCGTCGCGAGAGCGGCGTCAACATCACCCCCAGACGCATACGCTGCGTTGTGAGCGCCAGCGCCGCCAACATCGTCCACGGCTCGCCGACAGGATAAAAGTTGCCGTCGTGGATCACCGTATCCCACAGGAAAAAGCCGTCCCATCCTGCGGCTTCCGCGGCTTGCGCCGCTGCAATCAAAGTCGCAGGCTCGGCAAAGGCACCAAACGGCGGCATGGTGATCCCGTACTGCATCGTATTTCTCCTCTACATGTGGCGTGTGGGAAGCCGTTGTCGCCGACCTCCCACACGCTCGCTTCCCATTGATTTACCGGGCAGGCGGCAGATTGGGGGCAATCGGCTGCAAAATCGCGCGCCGCTCCGGCGTCAGGCGGTCCAAGAGTGCCTGTGAATAGACATAGCCGTAGCGCGTCGCCCCCCATTTTACCCCATAGCGATAGATGGTGACACGTCGCTCGCCTTCGGGATTCGTCCGGCTGCTACCGCCGTGCATCAGCCCGTCCACAAAGAGCAGCGCGTCCCCCGCCTCCATATAGACCGGCACCGCGCCCTCCAGGTTGTCCATGCGCGCCAAATCCCAATAATTGCCCGCATTCGGATGGGGGAAGTTGGATTTGTGGCTACCGGGGATCACCATCGTCGGCCCGTCGCCCGGCCCCACGTCCGAAACCGCCAAAATCAGGTTGCACTGACCACAGCGAAAAACCCCATGCTCATACAGATAGCGCGTGCGCAACGCAGCCTGATAGCCGCCGGAGTGAACCGGATGATGCCCGCCCGACCGACGCACCGACGCAATGCACTCGTCAATGAACAGTCCCTCCACATAACTGCCCTGCTCGCCGCAATAGCGCCGCATATAGTTGATCCAGCCGGGATGATCGATCAACTCCTCGAAAGCCGGATCGGCCTCCACACAGTTGTGCAGTTCATAGCCGGTTGCGCCGTTATAGTCGCGGCGCTGCGCATTGCCCCACCACTCGCCATACTCCAACGGCGGTAAGCGATCAAAGGCGGCATTAAGACGCGCCAGGAACGACTGATCCACCGCCCGTTTGAGCACCAAGTAACCATTCAAGTCAAACATGAAATCATCGAGTGCGGTCGGAATACGAGCTTCCATCATAAAAATCTCCTCTTGTCGTCACAGAGCGGCAACAAAGCCAACAGCTTGCCCATCACACCAGGACCGGCTACGCGCGCGTTTGCAGGTCGGTCCGAACTTGGGTAGCATAAGCTGAATATCTCGCGCAGTCGTCCCGATTTCTGATCAAGATGTCCCGAATTCTCAGCCATTCACCCTAGCCATTCACAAAGGCCGTCCGTGATTCCTACCGCACCCACGACCTACGGACTGAGCAGCTGGCACTGTCGCCCGGAGGTCATGTCCCACCCGCACCGCCATCTGGACATCGAGCTTAACCTCCCGCTCACGGGGTCCATGACCTATCTCCACTGCGACCGGATTGTTGCCATCCCGACCGGCTGCCTTGCTGTCTTTTGGGGTGCCATCCCGCACCAGCTACTGGAACGCACGAGCGACTGCGATTTCTGGGTGCTCACCATCCCGCTGGAGATGTTCCTGAGTTGGGGCCTACCGGCTGATTGGACGCGCCGGCTTTTGCTGGGCGCGCTTCTCATCAACCCGGACCCGACCTACGCGCCCTTGGATGTGCTCCATGCCGCACGCTGGCATCGTGACCTGACGACGGCGCTGCGCCCTGTATGTCTACGCGAAATTTCGGCACGGCTGTGGCGCTTCGCCTACACACCGACCGCGCTCCTCCCATCATCGTCCACGCCCTACCCGCTCACCGAGGACGCTACCGCCATGCGTCTCGCACGCATCTTAGTCGAAGACCATGCCGCACCGCTCACCATCACCGCAGTCGCGGCACGAGCCGGTCTACACCCCGGCTACGCCATGACCTGCTTTAAGCGCACCTTTGGCCTAACCATGCTGGACTATCTGACCCAATACCGAGTCACCCAAGCCTTGCGCCTGTTGGTGAGCACCAATCTCACCAGTCTGGAAATCGCGCTCCAAACCGGCTTCGGCTCTACCAGCAGTTTCTATGCCGCCTTCAAGCGCCATACCGGGCAAACGCCGCGCGCCTACCGCCGCCCCACACCATGAGCCTCGTAAGAGATGCTGCCGTTTTTGACGAAACCGGGACACGACAGGTAGAGTCAGCATAGTACTACGGTAGCACGTGTTGCGCCCCTAGCCCCCTGCTTCCCCTGTCTTGAATTCACAGCATGAAGACACTCATACCCCAACTCTATTACCTGCTGCGCGAACGCCCCAATCGCGTCAACATCTTCAACCTGCTGCGCTTCATCGGCATTCTCGCCGCCATGGTCACGCTCTACAGCGTGCTCTTCCACTACATCATGGCGTATGAGGGCCGTACCGAACACAGCTGGGTCACCGGCTTCTACTGGACGTTGACGGTAATGTCTACCCTGGGCTTCGGGGACATCACTTTCCATTCCGACCTGGGACGCATCTTTTCGTCGGTAGTTCTGTTGAGCGGGATCATTTTCCTGCTCGTGCTCCTGCCCTTCACCTTCATCGAATTCTTCTACGCGCCCTGGCTCAAGGCCCAAGCCGCCGCGCGCGCGCCCGCCGAACTGCCGCAGCACACGCGGGGGCACATCATCCTCACCACCCTCGACGCCGTCACCGAGGCTCTGATCCAACGCCTGCGCCAATACAACTACACCTATGTCATCATCGTCGCCGAGCTGGCAGAAGCGCTCCGGCTCCATGACCTGGGCTACAGCGTCATGCTCGGTGAACTGGACAACCCCGACACTTATCGCTTGGCGCGCGCCGGCGCCGCGCGCATGGTCGCCACCACGCTCAACGACCGCATCAATACCAACGTCGCTTTCACCGTGCGCGAAATTTCCGACACAGTCCCCATCATCGCCACCGCCAATACCCACGCCTCCGTTGACATCCTCCAACTGGCGGGCTGTACCCATGTCCTGGAACTGGGCGAACTGATGGGGCAGGCCTTCGCCCGGCGCGTGCTGGGCGGCGACACACTGGCACACGTCATCGGTCAATTTGAAGAGTTGATCATCGCCGAAGCCACCGTCGGTCAGATTCCGCTGGTGGGCAAAACGTTGGCAGAGAGTCGCCTGCGCGAGGAAGTCGGTATCAGTGTGTTGGGAGTCTGGCAGCGCGGCAAATTCGAGTTGGCCCATCCCACGACCAAAATTTGTCGTGGCACGGTCCTGGTCCTCGCCGGGAGCGAGGAGGCCATCCGGCGTTACAATGAACGCTACTGCGACGGCATCGCCACCGACGCGCCGGTGATTATTATCGGTGGCGGGCGCGTCGGGCGCGCCACCGCGCACGCGCTCCAAGAGCGCGGCATTGATTACCGCGTCGTCGAGCTACAACCTGAACGCAACCGCGACCCGGAGAAGTATATCATCGGCGACGCCGCCGAATTGGAGATTCTCGAACGCGCTGGGATTCGCACCACGCCCGCAGTCGTCGTCACCACCCACGACGACGACACCAACATCTATCTCACCATCTATTGCCGGCGCCTGCGCCCGGATGTCCAAATCCTCAGCCGTTCCCGGCTGGAACGCAACGTCGCAACCCTCCACCGCGCCGGCGCCGACGTCATCCTCTCCTATGCCGGTATGGGGTCCGGCACCATTCTCAGCATGCTCGACCGCGCCGATATCCTCATGGTTGCCGAAGGGCTGGACGTTTTCCGCGTCCAGGTCCCCTCATCGCTCGTCGGTCGCTCCATCGCCGACGCCGCCATCCGCCGCAAATTGGGCTGCACCGTCGTTGCCTTACGGATTGACGGCAAGACGATGATCAACCCGGACCCTACCTTTCCGCTCCCTGCCGGCGCGGAGATGATCATCATCGGCAGTGCCGAAGCCGAGCAACACTTCCTTGCGCGCTACGGACGCGAGCTAGGCGAACATACCGCGCGCAAGGCTTAAGACCATGCCGGGGTCGTATTGCCGAAGGTATCCTGCCAGTGTGGCGTCCACACCAACGCAACCAACTGCACGGTGATATTCTTCTTCAGCGGCTTCACCGTCACCATCTCGAAAATCTCGGTCTGGGGGTCAAACTGCTTTTCCAACGCCCGTAGTTCATCCATGAACCGCGTGTTGAGAGCGTCCAATTCCTTCTGAATCGTGGCAATATTCTCGTCTGCGCGGTTGACATCCTGGCTTTGCTCAAAGGCGCGGCCTAGCCCGCGCGCCGCAGTCGCGGCCTTCGAGACCGTTGTCTTCGTCACACTCTTGCGCCCCAGGAATGCATCCAGCAGAGTGGAGCCGAAGCTGATCGCGGTGTTCATTTGCGCGGTGCGCGCCTGTGCCTGTTCGCGCTGCTTGGCCTGCTCCGCTCGGCGCTTACGCTCCTCAAGTTTGGCTCGCTCACTCTCATACTTGGCGCGCAGCTTCTCCATTTCGGCATCGCGCCGCTCGCGCGCACTCTGGGTCAGCCGGATGCGAAAATCACGCTCGCTTTCATCCGGCTTCGATACTGCGCCCACCAGCGCGCTGCGATACAGGTCCAACCGTTCATGACCATACAGCCAATCAATCAGGTCGCGTCCCCAGCCTGTATAGCTGCGTGCTTGCCCTGCCGCCGAAGGCAAACTCATATAGAGCGCGCCCTCCTCCCCCCGCTGCGACAACTCTTCCGGTTTCAAATCCACCGCTTCCGCATTCGACCAATCCACCGGAACCGCGCTGTTGACAATCGGTGTCAACAACGCGCGCCGTCGCACCAAGTTGACCCCCTGCTTCTCGTTTTCGAAACGCAAAGACGCAATGCCCAGCAACATCGGGTCATAGACCAGCGACGCACCCTGCGCCCCGCGCAGGCGCACGGGCACAAAATAGGTGGGCACGCCCTGCGCCAGTGCCGGTGTCCGGCTCATGCCGGGCGGCAACGCCGCCGCAGCCTCAGCAGCCGTCGCACCGGAGACCACGGTCACCCCAGGCGAGCGTTGCTCACTCACGGGGGGCGTCCACGTCGGTGCGCCTTCGGGCGCAGCAGCCGGAGCCGCGCTCCCTGCCGCGCTGCCGGTCTGCATCGCTGCTTTCACCGGCGCCATCAGTGTCCGAATATGGTCCAACATCAACGGCCCACGCAAATACGACAGCGCCCAGCGGGTGTGGAAGATCACCGGGCCGTCGTCGTTGACATTATTCATCATAAAGACGCGGCTGCTCAGGCTCGACAACGCCTTATCAATGGCTTGGCGATCAAAGCCGCGGCCCGCGCCGGCGCTCACGCTCTCTAGCCCGTCCAACAGTCGCGCCTTATCCCGCTCGGCTTGCAAGCGCCCCACAAACCACGTGCCACAATTGGCAAGCCCCTTGTAATCCAAATCCACCGGATTCTGGGTCGCCAACACCACGCCCACGCCATAGGCGCGCGCCTGTTTGAGTAACGTGAGTAGCGGCTGCTTGGAAGGCGGATTCGCCACCGGCGGGAAGTAACCGAAAATCTCGTCCATATAGACCAGCGCGCGCAGACTTGTCGTCCCCGACAGCGTCCGCACCCACCCCACAATCTGATTCAGCAACAGCGACACAAAGAACATGCGCTCCCCGTCGCTCAGATGAGCAATGGAAAAGATCGCAATGCGCGGCTTGCCCGTCGCCGTATAGAGCAACCTCCCAATATCCAGCGGCTCGCCCGTCAGCCAGACTTGAAACCCGGGCGACGCCAATAGATTGTTCAGCGCCATCACCAACGCAAAGCGATCCTTCGCCGGATAGAACGTCTCCAAATCCAGCACCCCGATGGTACTGACCGGCGGCTTCTGCACCTGTTGAATCAACGACGCCAGGTCCAGGTTCTGCCCGTTGCGCCAAGCCAGGTCAAGAATCGTCGCCAGCAGGATAAACTCCCGGCTCTGGATTGGATCGGCGTTCATGCCCACCAGACCCAACAACGATGCCACCACCGTATTGACGCGTTCCCGGAATGTCTCGCTGTCGTCCATCACCGCCTGGCTCGGCGCGTCGAAAGACTTCAACACCGACACCGGTAATCCCGCCGTACTGCCCGGCGTATAGACCACCATCTCCACCGACTCGCGCAGCATCCGAATGCGTGCGCCGTCCTGTCCCCAATCCGCCAGCCCCTTCTGCCACAGCGCAGCCTGCGCCTCAGCAAACTGCGCCACGCTCATTCCCTTGATTTCGGCTTCGGCGGGGTTCACCCACGGCGCAAATTCCTGCGCGCTCAAGCCGGGAAAAGTCAACAACAAATTCGACAAATCGCCCTTAGGATCGATCAAGATCGCCGGGATGCCGTCAATCGCGGCTTCCTCAATCAGCGACAAACACAGGCCGGTCTTCCCGCTGCCCGTCATGCCGACACAAACGGCATGGGTCGTCAAGTCTTTGGACTTATACAGCAGCAAACCATCCTCGCGTTGCCTTGCCTCCAGGTCATACAACCCGCCCAGGTAAAAGACGCCCAGCCGTTCAAACTCTGTCATGAGAAGCCCCCCGCCGCATGGCGTATATTTGCGATGACTCCTTGGCCCCCGTGAATCCACTCGCCCCGACTATAGCCTTGCTCCCCATTGGTGTCAACACGCGCGCACAGCCCACCCTCGACCCTACCGTGACCGGCGGGGGTGACAATTTCGCGTTTTGACACGGAGACAATCCATCTGTTAAACTCCCGGTCAATCTGTGCGGTTGCCACCACACTCACAGAAGCGTAACCGGGCCACCACCTGGGACCCGAGTAAACACTGTACCACCAAAGGAGAATACCCATGCATCGTAACGCAATGCGCCGGACATTCGCGCGGCTCGGTTGGCTATTGGCAGCCGTCCTGGTCCTGGCCGCCTGTGGCGCACCCACGGCCCCTGCGCCGGCTGCGCCTGCTCAGCCCGCCGCGCCTGCCGAGGCAGAGGCAGAGTTTGTCCCCACCCGGGGTGGCGGCGACCTGCTTCGCATCCTCTATTGGCAGGCGCCCACCATCCTCAACACCCACTTAGCTGTCGGCACCAAAGACTTTGACGCCTCCCGCTTGATTCTGGAGCCGTTGGCCGCGATCGACGCGGACGGCAATCTGGTTCCTCTCCTGGTCGAGGAGATCCCCACCCTGGAGAACGGCGGCGTCGCCGAGGACCTCTCCTCCATCACCTGGAAGCTCCGCCGCGACATCAAGTGGTCGGACGGCACAGACTTCACCGCCGCCGATGTCGTCTTCACCTACGAATACTGCATCAACCCGGCGACCACCTGTGTCAATACCGCCACCTTCCAGGGCATCGCGTCCATCGAAACGCCCGACGACTACACCGTCAAGATCATCTGGGAAAACCCCAACGCCAACTACTACAAGGCATTCACCAGCACCAACGGGCGCATCCTGCAAAAGGCCCAGTTCGCCGACTGCATCGGT
Organism: uncultured Litorilinea sp.; assembly: GCA_937922105.1. Classification (GTDB taxonomy): domain Bacteria; phylum Chloroflexota; class Anaerolineae; order Caldilineales; family Caldilineaceae; genus QEUY01. The sequence continues at coordinate 10,540 of CAKZVN010000340.1, read as the reverse complement.
GAAGCAGCCTCCACCGCCGAGGCCTGCCAAGCCGCCAACCTGGCTCCCATCGGCACCGGCCCCTACAAGGTCGTTGAGTTCAAGCCTGGTGACGTCGTCCTTTACGAGATCAACGAATTCTACCGCGATCCGGACAAGCCCTTCTTCAAGCAAGTCCAATTCAAAGGTGGCGGTGACGCTCCCTCGGCTGCGCGCGCCGTGCTCCAAACCGGTGACACCGACTGGGCCTGGAACCTGCAAGTCGAGGCCTCGGTCTTGACCCAGCTTGCAGCCCAGGGTGGTGCGGGCCAGTTGGTCATCTATAACGTTGCCAACGTGGAACGCCTGCTCATCAACTTCACCAATCCTGACCCGGCCCTGGGCGATGAGCGTGCCCAACTCAGCCAGCCCCATCCGTTCCTCACCGACCACGCCGTACGCAAGGCGCTAGCCCTAGCGATTGACCGCGCAGCCATTGCCGAACAACTTTACGGACCGGCTGGCTCGCCCACCTGCTATCTGCTCTGGTATCCCCCCTTCCGCTCCGGCATTGACGAGTATTTCGGGGATGACTGCCCGCAAGACATCGCAGAAGCCAACCGCATCCTCGACGAAGCCGGCTGGGTGCGTGGGGCCGACGGCGTGCGCGCCAAGGACGGCGTCCGGTTGAGTGTGCTCTTCCAGACCAGCACCAACACCCTGCGCCAGAAGACCCAAGAGCTTATCAAACAGTGGTGGGAAGAGATCGGCGTGGAGACCGAACTCAAGAACGTGGATGCCGGCGTCTTCTTCGGTTCCGACGCAGGCAACCCCGACAACATCGGTCACTTCTTCGCCGACATCCAGATGTACACCACCGGCGCAGCCGAACTCAACCCCATCTCCCATCTCTGCCAGTACACCTCCGACCAGGCCTCCCAGCGCGAGAACGAGTGGCGCTCGCCCAACAACATGCGCTGGCAGAACCCCGAGTTCGACGCCCTCTGTGAGGAGGCCTTGCAGACCACCGACACCAACCGCATCTTCGAAATCGCGATGGCCCTGGACGGTCTGATTGTCTCCGACTACGCCATGATCCCGTTGGTCGGTCGCCCACGCGTCGCCGGCGCATCGCTCCAGCTACGCGGCTACAGCCCTTCCGGCTGGGATTCCGAGATGTGGGATGTCGCCAACTGGTACAAGGTTGACTAAGCATCCTTTGTAGATTGCAACAGGGGAGCCGTGATCCGGCGCCCCTGTCCGCATTCCTACCGGCCCGCGCTTGCTTCATTGCGTCGTTCTTTACCCGGCTAGCCGTCGAGAAACGTAGATTCGCCCATGGGATTATTCATTCTGCGCCGTCTGATCATCTCCGTCCCGACCTTACTTGGGATCAGTTTGGTCATTTACATGGTCTTGGCCCTTGCTCCCGGTGATCCCCTCGCCCAGTTCGCAGCCGATCCCTCCGTCCCTGTCGAAGTGCGCGAGAACATCCGCCAAGCCCTTGGCCTCAACGATCCGTGGTACATTCGCTATTTCAAGTGGCTCAGCGCGCTCTTGCGCGGTGACTGGGGCTTCTCCTTTGCCAGCCGTGTCCCTGTCCTTGACCTGATTGGACAGCGCCTCCCCCAAACCTTACAAGTCCTCGGCCTGGCATATCTCCTCTCCATCTGCCTTGCCATTCCCATCGGCGTGCTCTCCGCACTGCGGCCCTACTCGCTCTTCGACAACATCGCCACCACCTTTGCCTTCATCGGCTTTTCGTTGCCCACCTTTTTCACCGGTCTGGTCTTAATTCTCATCTTCAGCGTCAACCTGCGCTGGCTCCCTTTTATTTACGACTCCACCCTGACCGTCAACAGTTGGGAGACCTTCATCCGCCAAATCCGACAGATGATCATGCCCATCACCGTGTTGGCGCTTTTCCAAACCGGCACACTGACCCGTTTTGTACGGGCCTCCATGCTGGACAACCTGCCCGCCGACTACGTGCGCACGGCGCGTTCCAAAGGTCTCAACGAGCGTGCCGTCGTCTTGCGCCACGTCCTGCGCAACAGCCTCATCCCGGTCGTTACGCTAATCGCTCTGGGTGTGCCCACCATCTTCACCGGCGCCATCGTCACCGAGCAAATCTTCCGCATCAACGGCATCGGAGAATTGCTCATCCGCTCCATCCAAAACTCCGACACGCCGGTGATCATGGCAATCACCTTCATCTTTGCCGTCCTTGTCGTCATCGCCAACCTGCTCGCCGACGTCATCTACGGCTTACTGGACCCGCGCATCCGCTACAGTTAATCGCGCCGGCGCCACGCGCCGCGTTGCATTGCATGGAGCCGTCTTCACATGACCGATGCCACAACCACCGCCCAATCGCTTCCGCTGGAAACCCCTGCATCCCTGGCGCGCCAAACGGGACTCAAACAACGCCCGCCGCGTACCCTGTGGGGCGACGCTTGGCGACGCTTCCGCCGCCACCGCATGGCAATGGCGGGCATGACCGTGCTCGCCTTTCTCGTCATCGCGACTCTCATCGGCCCGTTGGTCTATACCGAAAGTCCGCGACGCATTGACTTCTCCAAATCCATGTTAGCCCCCAGTTCAACCAATCCCTTCGGCACCGACGACCTGGGTCGCGATATGTTGGCACGCCTGCTGCTGGGCGGGCGCGTCTCGCTCGCCGTCGGCGTCTCTGCCATGATCATCTCCATCTCCCTGGGCACGCTCATCGGCTCCACCGCAGGCTTTCTGGGCGGTCGCGTCGACACCATCCTCATGCGCTTAACCGATCTCTTCTTAGCGCTGCCGGTCGTGCCCTTGCTGCTTCTTCTCATCTTCCTCTTCCGCGATACGTTGCGCCGGCTCATGGGGCCGGAAATGGGTATCTTCTGGCTGATCGTCTGTGTCATCGGCGTCTTGAACTGGATGACCGTGGCACGCCTGGTGCGTGGGTCCTTCCTCTCACTCAAGGAAAAGGAATTCGTGGAAGCCGCCACCATGGTCGGCGTGCGCCGCTTGCGCATCATGTTCCGTCATATCTTGCCCAATACCCTCGGCCCCATCATCGTTGCCGCCACCCTCAGCGTAGGCGCCGCCATCATCACCGAGTCCGTCCTCTCCTTCCTCGGTCTCGGCTTCCCGCCCGATGTACCTACCTGGGGACGCTTGCTCTATGACGGTCAAAACTTCATGGAGTTCGCGCCCTGGATGGTGCTCTTCCCCGGCTTCTTCATCTTCCTCACCGTGCTCTGCATCAACTTCATGGGCGACGGCCTGCGCGACGCCCTCGACCCGCGCCAGCGCGGCTAACACGGCAGCGCCGGGTTTGTCACCCGGCGCTGCCCGATAGCACTCCTATTTCGACAGAAGGATTCGCAGTTAGAAATCGTAATCAATCCACCAACTCAGCGCCTGCCCGCTGCCGATTCCCCGCTCCAAATACGGCTCCCAGGAAAAGGTGCGCGGGTTGCCCCAGATCGGGAAAAAGTTGGGAATATAGCTGCAACTGCCTGCCACCAACCCCAGTTTGGGATGCTTCTGGAGCACCACCAGCGGAACCGTCGCCCCATGGTCCAGCGCCAAGAAATAGCCCTTGTCCCACGGCCAATTGCGTCGCGTGAGGAAACCGTCCGCGCCCAGACCGTATCCCGCGTCGTCCACCTGCGCCAACGGGATGTTGAGTTTGATCAGCGCGTCCTCTGCCGGCTGCGGGTAAAAGGGGTGGGGATACCAGCGCAGCGGGATCGGCGCGCCCCCGCGATTGTGGACGCGCGTCGTCGAGCGCACTGTCCGCCCCGCCAAACCGACCGTCCGCTCCAGGTCCACTGCAAATGACCCGAAACGATGCTCGGTGCGCATGGTGATGCTCCCGTCGCTCTGGGTGATTTCCCAGTCACAGAATTCGCGCACTTCCCGCGCCGCCATATCGCACAGGCCGATCCCCAATACCAACGCCACCGGCTCGCTGGAGTTCGCCTCGCGCAGCGGACTCAGGTGAAACGCATCCGGGATGCCCTGCCCGTCAAACCAGTTGAAACTGTCCGGGAACGTCGGCCCGCTCATCAACTCTCCAACGCGCGCATCGGTGATCTGATAGATATAACCGCCGGTGCAATAGCGCACACCGAAGCGATCACGGTCGGCAACAGGGTCCAGAATTGCAACTTCCAGGTCACGATTGCCAAGTGCAAACATGTCGGCTCCATTCGATGGATGGGCTATGGATAAGAGAGGGTCGCCCTCATTCTACCAGGTCGCACGCCGCCCGCGCCACTTCTGCCGGCATCATGCGGCGCGCCGCGCTCTGCGCCAAACGGTAGTGCGGACCTTGCCGCTCGCCCATCACAAAACATGCCCCGCGCACCGGACAACGCCCGCAGACATCCGCCGCAACCTCCTCCAATCGCCCCGCGCGCGCCAGTGTCGCCAACATCCCCTCCATCGCGCGGCTTTCCACCCCAAGCATTTGTCCCACATCAGCGGCGCACAGAGGGCGGTCACTCGCGGCAAATTGTGCCAGTATCTGCTTGAGCATCAGCCCCACCCCAAAAAGTGACTACCCTGGTAAACCATCACCGCCAACACCCAAGCCAGCGCCAGCTGATAGCTTGCCGAAACCCACAACCATTTCCAGCCGTACTCGCTGCGGATCGCACCCAGCGTCGCCACACAAGGTGTATAGACCAGCACAAAGACCAAGAAAGCCAACGCCGCAGCGGTCGAGAAGTGCGCTCCCAACGCGCGCGTCAAGGCTAAGTCCTCGACCTCGGCCTCCGCGTCCACCAGATTGATACCGGGAACCAAGCTGACCAGGATTTTCCCTGCATCCACCGCCGCCCATACAAAGCCGCCGAGGATACCGCCGATCTCCTCACCCAGCGTAGGCGGTTCCTCCGCACGTACCGCCGCTTCACCGGTGGACTCTGCGCCCAAATAAACCTGGGACATGGTACTGACCACAATCTCCTTGGCAATAAATCCTGTCATCAACGCGCCGCTCGCCTCCCAGGTCCCGAATCCTGCCGGCGCAAAGACCGGTGCAATCGTCGCCGCGGCGCGACCGAACCAACTTTCCCGTGCCTCCTCCACACCCCACGGCATATTCATCAACACCCACAGCACCACCGACACCGCCAAGATCACGGTACCGGCCTTATGGACAAACTCCTTGGTCTTATCCCACGTGTGCAGTAACAGCCCCTTCAGGGTCGGCAACCGGTAGGGCGGCAGTTCCAGCGCAAAGAGCGCGTGCGGGGCGCTGCGCAGCAGTGTCCTGCCGAACAGCCAACCCACACCCCCCGCCAACAGGATTCCGCTCACATACAACGCCAGGATCAACCAATCCGCATGACGTGGGAAAAAGGCTAGGCCGAAGAGTACATAGACCGGCAATCGCGCCGAACAAGACATCAACGGCACCAACAGCCCGGTCACAATGCGGTCCCGCTCATTCTCCAGCGTGCGCGTCGCATAGATCGCCGGAACCGCACAGCCGAAACCGAGAATCAGCGGAATGAAACTCTTGCCGTGCAGCCCCGTGAAACTCATGAGTTTGTCCATGACAAAGGCCACACGCGCCATGTAGCCGGAATCTTCCAAAAAAGTGAGGAAGAGATACAGCAGAAAAAGCACAGGTACAAACACAAGAACCGCGCCGACGCCCGCAATGATCCCGTCGCGCACCAGCGCATGGACCCATTCCGGCACACCGACCAGCCCGAGCAACACGCCTGCCCACCGGCTCACCGGGCCTTGAATCACGCCGTCCACCCAGTCCAGAAAGGGAGCCGACACGTCCACCACCAGTTTGAACATCACATACATCACCCCCAAAAAGATCGGCAGCCCCAACACCCGATGCGCGGCGATACGATCAATCCGCTCCGTCATGTCGTAGCGCGCCGTCGGCGCGCGCCGTTGCACCTCCAACGCCACACCGTGGATGAACCCATAGCGCGCATCAGCCAACGCGATCTCCACGCTATCCCCGTAGATCGCCTCGAGGCGTTCGCCAGCGCGGCGCGCCTCCGCAACCAACGCCGCGCCCTGGGGCAATGCGGCTACCCGGGCTGTCAAGTCGGCTTCCCCCTCCAGCAGCTTGAGCGCCAACCAGCGTGGCGGATAGTGTGTCGCCAGGGTCGAGTCCGCCGCGATCCGCGCCGCCAGACTCGCCACTTCGCGCTGAATCTCCTCGCCATAATGAATATGGACGGCGCGTTCACTTCCGCGCACACCCCAGGCCTGTGCTGCCCATGTCATGCCTGCCCCTCCTTCTGCGCCGCCCTCCGTCCCGCCTCCGCGACGATGCGATCCAGCAGCGCCGTGATGCCCTGCTCGCGATTACCCACCGTCTCCACAATCGGCACACCACCTAGCAACACGGATAGCTTCTCCCGGTCAATCTCGATCCCCGCCGCGCGCGCCATATCCATCTGGTTAAGCGCCAGCAACAAAGGTGCGCCCAATTCCAACAGTTGCACCGTCAAGTAAAGATTGCGTTCCAGATTGCTCGCATCCACCACATTGACCACCAGGTCGGGCCGCTCGTGGAGGATGAAATCACGCGCGATCACTTCTTCGGGCGAATAGGCGGTCAAACTATAGGTCCCCGGCAAATCCACCACACGCACGGTGACTCCTTGCCGGCGAAAGATTCCCTCTTTCTTTTCCACCGTCTTACCGGGCCAATTGCCCACATGTTGCCGCGACCCGGTCAAGGCATTGAAAAGGGTTGTCTTGCCTGCATTGGGGTTGCCCGCCAACGCAATCACCATGTCCGCGTTCATGGCTCTGCCGCCACTTTCACGTCTATGTTCGCCGCGTCGCGCCGCCGCAACGACAAATGGTAGCCCTTCACGATATACTCGACCGGGTCGCCCAGCGGTGCCAGGCGCTGTACCGTGATGATCTCCCCGCGCACTAACCCCATCTCCAGCATGCGCCGCCGCGCCGCGACCGGCCCGCGCACCCGCACAATGGTCGCCTGCTGTCCCGGTTGCAAGGCTGCCAGCGAAATCTCGGCTCCCGTCATGGATCACATCTCCCTCGCAATAGACTTTTCGTCTACGATGTGTGTACGATGTGTGCACCGCTGCACCGGCCCCATCATGACACACTTCCGGGCGCGCGTCCTCGGGACATCCGCCCCCCTCGCGCAGGACATCTGTCCCCCAAGCGTATAAAGTCGCTTAATTGCACCGCTAGCCTGCCTTACATCGGGAATCCGAATCGGCGGCATATTCCCGGCTTGGGCCGTGTTGCGTTGTGCTATATCATGCACATGACGTAAACCGATCACCGCGCCAGGGTCGTGTCTGCAAAGTCGTTACGCGTCGTCATCCTGGGACTCAGCCGGCTAGTCCTGAGTCTGCGGAAGGGAAGCATATCCTCCAGCGTGACAGCCGGGATGCTTCACCTGTCGGCATAGAAGGACGGTTTGCAGACAGAACCTGGACGCGACGAGAGCAGCGCCGGCGTCTGTCCGGCTGCTCCGGCTCGTACACACAATAGCTATAGAAAGAAGTCCCATCCCATGCACCGCATCGTCTATGCCCTGCTTCTCGCCGTCTTGAGCGCGGGCTGCGCGGTCAGCCCTGCCCCGGTAAGCGGCCCAATTGTGTCGTCCACCCCTGAGTTACGCATTGCGCTGTTGCCCATCACCGACAGCGTCCCCTTCTATGTTGCGCAGGAAGAGGGCTTCTTCCGCAGTGCGGGCGTCACCGCGACCGCGGTCCCCGTCAGCAGCGCAGCCGAGCGCAGCACCGTCGTCCAGACTGCGGTCGCCGATTGCGAATTGACCGACCTTCACGGTGTCATCTTGACCAACGTCTCCCCTGCCATGTCCATGCGCGTCATCGCCACTGCACGCCAGGCGACCGCAGAACAGCCGCTCTTCTACCTCCTGGGCGCGCCCGACGGCAATCTCACCGACCTCGCCCAGCTCGCAGGCGCCAACATCGGCATCAGCGAGAACACCATCATTGACTATTGGAACGACCGCATCCTGGCTACCGCGGGCGTTGATACCGCGCGCATCACGCGCACCAACGTGCCCCAGTTGCCCGTCCGCCTCGAGTTGCTCATGAACAACCAGTTGGACGCCGCAGTCTTGCCCGACCCGCTAGCCGCGCTCGCCCGGTTGCAAGGCGCGCCCCTGCTCGCCGACGACACCTTGCGTCCCGACATTGCGGTCAGTGTCCTCGCCTGCCGCAGCGACTTCATTGCCGCCAAACCGGATGCCGTGCGCCGCTTCCTCACCGCGTGGGACCGTGCCGTTCAAGCCATCAATGCCGACCCCGCCGCCTATCGCAACATTCTCATTCAGCAGACGCGCGTCCCCGAGCCGCTCCAGGACCGCTACGACATGCCCCCTTTCCCGGTCGCCCAAATTCCCGACGCCGCACAAGTCGCCGATGTCATGGAGTGGTTACAAGCCAAAGGGCTGATCGAGACCGCGCTGGACTACGCCGCCGTAGTGGACGATTCGTTTCGCCGTTGACCCGCCCATGGCTGCGCCGGTCTCTCTAGTCGCACCTCATGTTGCGGTGCGCCATCTTCACTTTAGCTATACGCTGGACGGCACGCCGGTCTTTGCCGATTTCAACTGGGAAGTGCAGCGCGGAGAGACGTGGGCCATCGTCGGCCCGTCGGGGTGTGGCAAGACCACCCTGCTCTACATCTTGGCAGGGCTGCGCCGGCCCGACTCCGGTGAAGTTCTCATCGGCGGCACACCGGTGCCGCGCCCGCGCGCCAGCACCGGTCTCATTCTCCAAGATCACGGTCTCCTGCCCTGGGCGACCGTGCGCGAAAACGCCGGTCTCGGCCTGCGCATCGGTCACTTCTACCGCAGCAAACAGGCGCGACGCGGTGAGCCGCGCCCTTACCCACCCGACTTGCCCCTACACGTCGCCGACCGCTGGCTGGAACGTCTCGGCCTCGCCTCCGATGCCGGCAAGTATCCTGCCCAACTCAGCGGTGGGCAACGCCAGCGTGTCGCCATTGCGCGCGCCCTGGCGTTACAGCCCGATCTCCTGCTCATGGATGAGCCGTTCAATGCCCTGGACCTTGCCACGCGCACCGACCTCCAAGAACTCGTCGCCGCGCTGCAAGCCGAGCTTGCCATCACCACCATCCTCGTCACCCACAGCGTCGAAGAAGCTGCGTTCCTGGGCGAGCAAATCCTCCTGCTCAACCACCCGCCCAACCGTGAACCGTATATCATCGCCAACCCCGGCGCCGGGTCCCCGGCTCATCGCGCAAGCGCCCGCTATCTCGACGTATGCCGCCGGATCGAAACCCAACTCGCCGCAACCACGCCGGCCTAGCCCATCAGCTCATGTAAAGGCCCTTGCCATGCGCTGGCGCCAACTCCTCTTCGGTCTGCTCAGCTTCCTCCTGCTCTGGCAGGCACTTGCCTGGATTCTGTCCAACCCGGTCTTTCCACCGCCGCGCGTTGTGTTGAGCACCTTCGTCGCCGAGGTCGCCAACGGCAATCTCACACGCCACTTCCTGGTCAGTGCCTGGCGCGTTGTCGCCGGGATCATCGTCGCGCTGCTGTTGGGCGTCCCCGCGGGTCTTGCCCTCGGACAAAGCCGGCGCCTCAACCGGCTCTTCTCGCCCCTCATCTACCTGACCTATCCCATCCCCAAAGTCGTTCTCTTGCCGGTCTTCTTGCTCTTGTTGGGCGTGGGCGACACCAGCAAGATCGCGCTGTTGGCACTCATTCTCTTCTTCCAGATTCTGGTCGTCGTGCGGGACGAAGCCTCTGCCATCCGGCCCGAATTGCTCATGAGCGTGCGCTCACTGGGCGCAGGTCGCCTGGCCCTTTTTCGCTTCGTCTATCTCCCTGCCACCATTCCCGCGGTCTTCACGGCGCTGCGCGTCAGCGTGGGCACAGCCGTCGCCGTGTTGTTCTTCACCGAGAGCTTCGCCACCACCTCCGGCTTGGGTTACTACATCCTCATCCAGAGTTGGGGCCGCGTTGCCTATCCCCAGATGTATGCCGGTGTGGTCGCGCTCAGCCTGCTGGGTCTCATCCTCTACTATCTCACCGACTGGCTGGAACAGTGCTTGGCGCCGTGGCGCTTCCTCGCGCCCTAACCGGCGCGGAAGCACCACGACCGGCTCCCCCACATATCTGCTTACCCCGCTGCCGTATGAAATTGACGTTCCCACCCTTTGTCGCTAGACTTGCCCAAGCAATCCATCCGTTCCGGTTCGCAAAGGCACCGAGCATGAGCGCCGCCATTCCAACCATGCCGACACCCTACACCGTCGCGCAGATCATTCCCGAAAACTACCGCACCAAGACCCTGGTTCTGGAGGGAGCGTTGCCCGCTGCGCCGGGCCAATTCATCATGGCTTGGCTGCCACGCTTCGACGAAAAGCCCTTCTCGCTGGTCCACCACGACCCGCTCACCCTCATGGTCACTGCGGTCGGCCCTTTCAGCCGCCTGCTCCATGAACTCACGCCAGGGGGTACGCTCTGGCTGCGCGGGCCCTTCGGACGCGGCTTCCAATGGACACCGGCCCACCGGCACATTGCGCTGGTCGGGGGCGGTTACGGCGTCGCACCGCTGCTCTG
>CAKZVN010000339.1 GCA_937922105.1 uncultured Litorilinea sp. | reverse complement strand
CCGGTCTGCGGATTCTGCGTTTCCATCACGACAACCGGATCGAGCTACATTACACCGCCACTATCCGCGAGTACAGTGTGGAGCGTACCGTGATCTACTTTCTGGCGGAGATTGGGCCGGGTGAAATCCGGCTGGGCAACGAAAACCATTGCGAGGCACGCTGGGTCGGCTATAATGAGGCATGGGAATTGCTGGCAGATACCAGCCCTGAACAACTCCCTGCGCTGGACCAAGCCATGCACTTCCTCCAAGTCGAGCGCCAGCGGTAGGGTATAAACGAGCAGCACAATCCGGGGAATCCCGGTGGGCAGGAAACCGATTCAAGTATGTTGGCAAAGCGCATCATCCCCTGTTTGGATGTCAAAGATGGGCGGGTGGTCAAAGGTGTGAATTTCGTAGACTTGGTTGATGCCGGCGACCCGGTGGAGCAGGCCAAAGTCTACGATCAAGAGGGGGCCGATGAGCTTGTTTTTCTTGACATAACGGCTACCCACGAGGCGCGCGACATTGTGATTGATATGGTGCGCCGTGTCGCCGACACGGTCTTCATCCCATTCACAGTCGGCGGCGGGATTCGCACTGTGGACGATATGCGCGCCATTCTCCTAGCGGGGGCCGATAAGGTGAGCATCAACAGTGCCGCGGTCCATAATCCGCACGTGATTCGTGAAGCATCGCAACGTTTCGGCAGCCAGTGCATCGTGGTGGCGATTGACGCGCGGCGCCGTAGCGGCACAACCCTGGCGGAACGTGGGCCGGGCTGGGATGTCTTTGTCAGCGGCGGGCGCGTCAACACAGGGTTGGATGCGGTGACCTGGGCGCGCGAGGCGGAGCGCATGGGCGCAGGGGAGATTCTTCTCACCTCCATGGACGGTGACGGCACCCAAGAAGGATATGATGTCGAGTTGACGCGCGCCATCAGCGACGCGGTCCATATTCCGGTAATCGCCAGCGGCGGCGCAGGACGACCGCAACACTTTGCGGCGGCTTTAACCGAAGGAGGGGCGTCGGCTGCGTTGGCGGCGAGTCTCTTCCATTTTCGCCAATTACGCATCGAACAAGTCAAGAACTATCTACGCGAACACGGTATCCCGGTGCGTATTCCCGTCAAGGATTTGGTCTGATGCAAGCCACAACCGATTTCGCCCAGACGCTCACACCCGCCGATTTTCTCACCCGGATTACCTTTAGCCCAGACGGGCTGGTTCCAGCCATCGTGCAAGATGCCGCCACGCGCGAGGTCTTGATGATGGCGTGGATGAATGCCGAGAGCCTTCGACGCACGATGGCTTTGGGGGAGACCGTTTTCTGGAGCCGCAGCCGGGGTGAGTATTGGCACAAAGGGGCGACCAGCGGTCATACGCAGCGCGTCGTGGAAATTCGCCTGGATTGTGACGGCGATACCCTCTTGATCCTGGTCGAGCCGGCAGGACCGGCTTGCCACACCGGGGCAGTGAGTTGTTTCTTCCGGGCGCTCGCCCCGGACCAATCCTAGAAACGACAGGATGTGCATGGACAACACGTTACAGCGCGTCTTTGAGATTATCTCGGCACGCAAGCAGCACGCGCCGGCCGGCTCTTACACCGCCAAACTCTATGCCGCGGGCGAGACCGAGGTGCTGAAAAAGATCGGTGAGGAGGCTGTGGAGGTCGTCGTCGCCGCGGCAAAAGAGAGCAACGACCGAGTGGTCTACGAGTTGGCGGACCTGATTTACCACAGTATGGTCCTGCTTGCCATGCGTGCTCTGACTTGGCAAGAGGTCGAGGATGAATTAGCGAAACGCATCAAACCACGGTAACCAATTCCTGTACACGGCATGGGGCGGAATTGCATTTCTGTGCGGGTTGATGCATGATCTGAGTGCACAGAGTTGCTCTGTTCCGGATGCAAAAGTCGTTACAATCCACCGGTTTGGCGGTCGGCAGACTCCCTGCTCTGAACCCGTACTGGTCGTGATTGCGACGGCTTTTTTGATTGGCTGTTTTCGTGCCGGCGAAGACAGACGTGTCGCTTGTACAGAAAGGGTGCCTTCTCCGTATGGAGAGCCAACAGGCCGAATCCGCCGAACCTCCCGATTCCCCCCTCCCCGCACGTCACCCCTGGGCCGAGATTGCCGACGATCTCTGGCAAGATTGGCGCTGGCAGCTTAGTCACCGGCTAAGCACCGTCGAAGACTTTTCCCGTTTCATGCGTTTGACCCACGAAGAGATTGCCGGTCTTTCCGCGCCGGGACACTTCCGGGTGGATGTCACCCCGTACTTCGCGTCGCTCATGGACCCCGACGACCCTCACTGTCCCATCCGGCGCCAGATCATGCCCACCGGACAGGAATTGGTCCCCTTCGACGCGGCAATGACCGATTCGCTCAACGAAGATGCCCACTCGCCTGTGCCTGGTCTGGTTCACCGTTACCCGGACCGGGTGCTCATGCTGGTGACTACCCAGTGCGCCAGCTACTGCCGTTACTGTACGCGCAGCCGGATTGTCGGCGATGCCGGCGTCCAGTTCAGCCGTCGCGATTACGACCGCCAGATTGCCTACATTGCCGAGCACCCGCAAATTCGCGATGTACTGCTCTCGGGCGGTGATCCGCTCACGTTGCCCCAGAAACTGCTGGAGGATGTCCTCATGCGTCTGCGTGCCATCCCGCATGTGGAGATTATCCGCATTGGGACGCGCGTGCCCATCTTCTTGCCCCAACGCATCACCCCCGACCTGGTGGCGATGCTGCGCCGCTTCCATCCGTTGTGGATGAATGTCCACGTCAACCATCCCAAAGAACTGACCCCGGAGGTGGCGACGGCGTTGGCACGGCTAGCCGATGCCGGAATTCCCCTGGGCTGCCAGACTGTACTGCTGGCGGGGATCAACGATTGCCCGCATATCATCAAGGAGTTGATCCATAAGTTGGTGATGAACCGCGTGCGGCCCTACTACCTCTACCAGTGCGATCTGGTGCAGGGCGCGGGGCACTTCCGCACGCCGGTGGCAGTCGGACTGGAGATCATGGAGGCGCTGCGTGGGCATACCTCCGGCTATGCCATTCCTACCTACGTGATTGACCTACCTGGCGGCGGCGGCAAGGTTCCGGTCATGCCGAACTATGTGCTGACCCAGTCGGTGGACCGCGTGGTGGTGCGCAACTATGAGGGGATGATCGGCTCCTATGCCCAACCGGAGGAGTACCGACGCCATGACCGCACCACCTGCCCAGCGTGCCAAGCCGAGGCGGCGCGGCGCGAGCACCGGGCGCTTGGCGGCGTGAGTAGCCTGCTCAGCGGCGAGCGACTCTATATCGCGCCGGAGGGTTTCGAGGCTGCGCATAACCATGCCGCAGCCATAAACTTACGCGTGGTGCAGACAACGCTCGGTGTAAACGCAGGCGACAGCGACAATGGCACACCGGCTTGCAGTCCTACCACGGACATGGCGGCAATTCCCAACGGACATGGGACGGTGATCACGTTAGGCGGCGCGCCGACTTGGGGTGGAGAGTAAGCCCATGCGCATTGCTGTGCTTGCCAACCTCAAGAAAAACGCGCCGGTCTGGGAGGGCATGTCACCCGACCAGTGGGATGATCTGGATTCCGAAACTACCGTGAATGCCATCATCGCCGCGCTGGAGTCCGGTGGGCACGAGGCTTGGTTTATCGAGGGCAATCAAGACTTGGTGGACCATCTGCGGCGCGACCGACCCGATCTGTGTTTCAACATCTGCGAAGGTCATTTCGGCGACGCGCGCGAAGCGCAGGTTCCCGCGCTCTTGGAAATGATGCGGATTCCCTACACCGGGTCGCGGGTGCTGGCGCTCGCCCTGGCGCTGGACAAGCCCATGACCAAGCGCATCCTCACCTATCACGACCTGCCGACTCCCCCGTTCCAGGTCTTCGAGCGGCTGCACGAAGAGTTACAACCGGACTTACACTTCCCACTCTTTGTCAAGCCGAGCCGCGAGGGAACCGGCATGGGCGTGATGGCAGATTCCATCGTGCACAACGAAACGCAGCTGCGGGCCAAGTTGAAGCAGATTCTCGACCGTTACCAGCAACCTGCGCTGGTGGAGCGCTTCATCGAAGGGCGTGAGGTAACGGTGGGGCTTGTGGGCAATCTGGTTGCGCCTGCGGCGCGGCGCTTACCTGACGACGAGCACGCACCGCGCATCTCCAAAGGGCTGCACTTCTTTCCGCCCCTAGAGGTTGACATGGCGCGCTACCCGGCAGAGGAGGGGGGGATCTACTCCAACCGGCTCAAGGTCCAGATGGCGCATACCTTCCACTACGAGTGCCCGGCGCGGCTGACGGACGAACAGGTCCAACGGCTCAACTGGCTGACCGCAGCGGTCTTCCGCGTCATCGGCTGCTTAGACGTGGCGCGCGTCGACTTCCGTCTGGATGCGTCGGCGAATGACGCGCCCATGATCCTGGAGATCAACCCCCTGCCCGGCTTAAACCCCGGCTACTCCGATCTCTGTATCGAAGCTGCCGCGGGCGGTTGGAGCTACGAATCGTTGATCAACCGGATCGTAGACGAAGCCGCCAGTCGGTACGGCCTGATGTAAGCGCTATTCGGCGAACCACAAATAAAGTCGTGCCCCTGCCGCCTCAACCGACGGCAGGGGCATTTTGTTGGCTCGCAATGTGGTGGGATGGTAGAATGACCTATAACATGGCTGAACGGACGCTCGGGAAGAAGGTTGCGTGCTCCGCAGGAGGGGAGAAGCACATGGTGTTGGCATTACGAAACGGTCACCGCGAAGCGGTCGGCGCACAACCCGACCGTTTTGATCCCAACGAACGGTTTGCGCTCGAAGGACTGACCTTCGACGACGTGTTGCTGATCCCCGGCTATGCCGAGACACTCCCTGCGGAGATTGACATCAGTGTCCAACTGCACGAACGCCTGCGCCTTAACATTCCGGTCTTGAGCGCGGCTATGGACACGGTGACCGAGAGCGAACTGGCGATTGCATTGGCGCGGCAGGGCGGCTTGGGCGTTATTCATCGCAACCTCACCCCCCAGCAGCAGGCCGAGGAGATTGACAAGGTCAAGCGTAGCGAGAGCGGTATGATCGTGGACCCCGTGACATTGCCACCCACTGCTACCCTGGGCGAGGCGGAATCGGTGATGAGCCGCTATCGTATCAGCGGTGTGCCCATCACCGACCCGGACGGGCGCCTGGTCGGTATCTTGACCAATCGTGATGTGCGCTTCGCCACCGACTTCAGCCGTCCGATCTCCGATTACATGACCACCGGAGAGTTGGTGACAGCCAAATTGGGGACAACCCTCGCCGAGGCCCAAGAAATTTTGCACCGCTTTCGCATCGAAAAACTCCCCCTGGTGGATGAGAACGGCTATCTCAAAGGCCTGATCACCTACAAGGACATTCTCAAACGTCAAGACTATCCCCAAGCCGCGAAGGACGACCGTGGGCGCCTGTTGGTGGCTGCCGCGGTGGGCGTTGGTGCTGCGGGCATGGAACGCGCCGGACTGCTGGTGGAAGCAGGGGTGGATGCCGTGGCGATTGATACCGCGCATGGGCACAGCCGCAATGTGCTGGAGACCGTGGCTGCGCTGCGCAGGCGCTATCCCGATCTGGTGATCCTGGCGGGCAACGTGGTGACGCGCGAAGGGGTTAGCGACCTGGTCGCGGCGGGGGCTAACGTGGTCAAGGTCGGTGTGGGCGCGGGATCCATTTGTACCACGCGCGTGGTCAGCGGCGCGGGCATGCCCCAACTGACCGCGATTGCCGAGTGTGCGGTACGCGCGCGTGAATTGGGCGTGGCGGTGATTGCCGATGGCGGTATTCGGTACAGCGGTGACATTACCAAAGCCATGGCGGCGGGCGCCTCCGCAGTCATGTTGGGCAGTCTTTTGGCAGGCCTGCATGAATCGCCGGGCGACATCGTGATCCGCGAAGGGCGCTCGTTCAAAGAATACCGCGGGATGGGCAGCCTGGGCGCCATGAAGGGCCGCGCCGGTGACCGCTATCAGTCCGCGCAGATGAACGGACGCGAGTCCGCCAGCCCGGACATCAGCGGCAAGACCGTGCCCGAGGGCATCGAGGGCCAAGTGCCTTACAAGGGGATGCTCAAGGACTTCGTCTTCCAACTCATGGGCGGTCTGCGCAGCGGTATGGGCTATGTGGGCGCCTCTAACATCGCCGACCTGTGGGAGCGGGCACGCTTTGTGCGCATCACGGCAGCCAGCTACCAGGAGAGCCATCCCCACAGCGTCATCATCACCAAAGAAGCGCCCAACTATCAGATTCAGCCCGGACGCTGATCATTACGCAGTCGTCATTGCCATCGCCTTCCCAGTCGCCAAGTCGAGGTTCCCATGCGCTATCAAGACAAAGTCGCCATCATCACCGGTAGCAGCATGGGCATCGGCGCGGCTGTCGCCGCGCGCTTGGCTGAGGAGGGCGCGCGTGTGGTCTTATCGGGGCGGCGCGCGGCTCTGTTGGAAGCAAAAGCGAAGGAACTGCGGGAGCGCGGTCTGACGGCGCTGGCTGTGCCGGGGGATGTCGCAACGGATGCCGCCATGATTGTCCAGGCTGCTGTAGACGCCTTCGGGCGGGTAGATGTGCTGGTCAACAATGCGGCGATTTCCGCGGGCTTGGCGATTGAGGAGATCGGTCTGGATGCATGGCGCCGCGTCATGGCGATCAATCTCGACGGCGCGTTCGAGATGGTGCGCCATGCCATGCCCCACTTGGTTAAGACACGCGGCGCCATTCTCCAAATCAGCAGCATCAGCACTGTTGCCGGTGAATTTGACGATGTCGCCTATGCCGCGTCGAAAGCCGGCCTGGAAGGATTTACGCGCAAATTGGCGTTGGAAGTGGCGCGCTACGGCGTGCGCGCCAATGTGATCCGCCCCGGCTTGATCCATACCGAGGCCTTTACCCATATGCCGCAAGACTTTTTCGAGACGCAGGTCCCTCTGATCCCGCTCGGCGTCATCGGTCGCCCGGAGGATATTGCCGCGGCGGCAGCTTTTCTCTGTTCCGACGAGGCGCGTTTCATTACCGGCGCAGTGCTGACGATTGACGGCGGCGAGTCGGCGAAATAGCCTGAAACGCGCCGTCGGCCCGCGCCTTGCCCCACGCCACCCAACCCACGCAAGAATTACCCACGCTAGAGGAGGACCAAGCCATGAGTGTGACAGCCGTTGTCGGCGCCCAGTGGGGTGATGAAGGCAAGGGACGTATTATTGACTATCTAGCCCAACAGGCCGACGTCGTCATCCGCTTCCAGGGCGGTGACAACGCAGGTCATACGGTGATCAACGAATACGGCAAACATGCCCTCCAC